>CAUEKL010000238.1 GCA_959018215.1 uncultured Gemmiger sp. | reverse complement strand
GTCCAGCACTGCAAAGACCAGAATTTCGGGATCGTCGGCAGGCAGAACGGCAGCAAAGCTGATCTGCTTGTGGTAGTCGCCGTCCGAACGCTCAGTGCGGTCCAGCTGCTCGGCGGTACCGGATTTGCCGCCGATGGAGTACCCGGCCACATACACGTTACGGCACGAATAACCTTCCTGACCGCCGCCGACATCGTTTTCCATCATGGCGCACAGCTGCTCACTCACGTCCTCGGAAATGACCTGCCGCCGTATACTGGGCCGGGTTTCGCTGACCACATTGCCCGCATCGTCGGTCATGCTGCCCACCACGTAAGGGGTGACCAGATAGCCGCCGTTGACCACGGCCGAAACAGCGGTGGCCATCTGGATGGCCGTGAGTTTCTGGGTCTGGCCAAAGGCGGTGGAGTACAGGTCCGTGGTAGTCCGCTCCATATCGGCCTGGGTCTTGGAAATGCCCTTGGATTCATAGGGGAGGTCGATGCCGGTGGTCTCGTCCAGACCGAAGGCCTGGTAGTAGTTATAGAAAAATTCCGGGGTCATCATCTCAGCTACCTGGATAAAGTACAGGTTGCAGCTCTCTTCCAGGGCGCCCGCCATATCCAGCGGGCCGTGAATGCTGTCATTGGCGCAACGGTAGGTATGCTCCCATTGGGTGCCCTCGTTAACTGTAAGCTTGCCGTTGCAGTAAAAGACCTGGCTGGCGTCCATCAGGCCGGAATCCAGCGCCGATGCGGCGGTGATCAACTTGAAAACCGAGCCGGGAAAATACAGTTCGGTGACACTCTTATTCTTCCACTGGGCCTCCCGGATATAACCCTGCAGGGTGGAATACTCGTCGGAGCTGAGTACGCCGTCCTCCACGATGGAAGCCACGTTGTCCTCTCCCAGGCGGGACTGCAGCAGGTCGATTTCCTCGGCGGTCAGGGTCTCGTCATCCAGCACAGCAGCCATTTCCGGGTCCGCTATGGTATAGGGGTCGTTGGGGTCAAACTGACTCATGGTTGCCATGGACAGAATGGCGCCGCTGTTCACGTCCATAACGATGACGGTGCCGCGGTTCTTGACGCTGTATTCCTTCAGCGCCTGGCCCAGGTATTTTTCCACCACCGACTGGACCTGGTCGTCGATGGTCAGGTGCAGATCGTAGCCGTTGATGGGATCGTATTCTTCCCCTTCGTCATCCGAGGTGTAGCCCCAGGCGTTCTGGCTGGTAATGCGCCGGCCGGGCGTACCGGCCAGTTCTTCCTCGTACGATTTTTCCAGTCCGTAAACGCCTTCGCCGTCGGAGTTGGTGAAGCCCAGCACCGAGGAAAGGAAGGACCCGTAGGGGTAGCTGCGTGTGGAGCTCTGCTCGGTGTAGATGTTCAGCACGGTCTCCCACTCTTCCTCGGGGTCGCCGTCATTCAGGGGGCGCTTGGTCTTGGCGTATTCCAGAATGGCGTCCTTGGTGGGCAGGTCCACACCGCGGGCCAGGACTTTGTACTGGCTCTTGGTATCGCTGAGCTTTTCCAGAATGCTGTCCGCCGAAACACTGCCTCCCAGCAGGTCGGAGATATCCTGGGCCGCCTGGGCAATGTATTTTTCGTTACAGCGGGAAGGGTCGGCGATAATGTTCCACACCGTGGTGCTCTTGGCCAGCACCTTGCCGGTGGAGGTGTAGATGGTCCCCCGGGAAGCCGGGATCGCCTCATCCGAAAGCTGCTGTTCCGCTGCCCCCACGCGATACTTTTCCGGGTCACGCAGCTGCAGGGCGTACAGCTGGTAGATCAAAAGGCCCATGCCGAAAATGATGAACAGCGCCACCATCAACAAGGTGCGAACCCGCAGTGCATTGTTGATGGGATGCCGGTCGTTCTGCCTGTCACGATTGTTCTGCATGTGTTTTTTCCTTCCGTTCAGTGCAGGTCATAAAAAGGCAAAAAGCGTGCCCCGACGCGGGATGCACGCTTTTGGGCTTTTGTTACGATTCAAAGCTGCCGATCAGGCTCAGGGCAGCGGTGTACAGCTCATCCAGAATCTCGTCCGTCTTGGAATCGCTCTTTTCAATCACGCTTTCGTCGTCCAGGCGCAGGTAGGTCACCTGACTGGGATCGGTCTTGACCAGTCCCAGGCGCCTCTGGGCCACTTCCTCAATATTGGCGCTGTTGGAGATGGCATCCATCCTGCCGGACAGATACTCGTAGGTGGTCTGGGCATTGGCCAGTTCACTGCGCTTGGCGTCAATGTCGCCGGAAAGCTCGGTCAGCTTGGCCTGCCCTGCCACGATGGCTGTAATCAGGGCCAGGAGCACCGCCACCACCAGCACCGAGGCGATCTGGCGCATGAATTCCTTGGCCTTGCCGAATTGGAAGCGTCCGCCGCGCACCACACGCACCCGCGGTGCACGGCGGACAGCCTGTCCACGATTGATTTGATATGCTGCCGAAGTCATGGTCAGCACCCCCTCTATGGTTCCTCAAAAAAGCTTGATGGCCTTTGCTCAGTTCTTTTCCAGCACCCGCAGCTTGGCCGAACGGCTGCGGCGGTTTTCCTCCAGTTCTTCGGCGTCCGCCTCAATGGGATGCCGGGTGATCAGGGTGGCCTTTGCCACACCACCGCAGGTGCAGATGGGCTGTTCCGGCGGGCAGGTGCATTTCTGCGCCCAACGGCGGAACTTGTTCTTTACCAGCCGGTCTTCCAGGCTATGGAAGGTTATCACACACAGACGCCCTCCCGGCGCCAGGCGGGCAAACAGGGCTTCCAACCCTTCGTTCAGCGCATCCAGTTCCCCGTTCACCGCAATGCGGACGGCCTGAAAGGTCCGGCGGGCCGGGTTCTTGCTTTTGCGCCGTTCTTTGGGCGGCACAGCCGCCGCCACCAGGTCCGCCAGCTGCAGGGTCGTGGTGATGGGGGTCTGTTCCCGCTGCTGCACGATCTTGCCGGCAATCTGCCAGGCGTAGGGTTCCTCGCCGTACTCCCGCAGGATGCGGGCGATCTCCTCCCGGGGCAGCGTGTTGAGCAGATCCGCCGCCGTGGGTCCCTGCTGGCTCATGCGCATGTCCAGCGGGGCGTCCGCGTGGTAGGAGAAGCCGCGGGAGGCTTCGTCCAGCTGATGGCTGGAGACGCCCAGGTCCAGCAGGGCTCCGTTGATCTGCTCGATTCCCAGTTCGTCCAATACCTGCGCCGCCTGCCGGAAATTGGCCCTGACCACGAGGGCGGGAAGACCCTTAAGCCTTTCGGTGGCTGTTGCCACCGCATCCGGGTCCTGATCGAGAGCGATCAGCCGCCCCGTGGTCAGGCGTTTGGCAATCTCACGGGAATGCCCTGCCCCGCCGGCGGTGCCGTCCAGGTAGGTGCCGGCGGGATCAATGGCCAGCCCGTCAAGACAGGGCTGCAGCAATACGGGGATATGGGAAAATTCCATGTTACTATCCTTTTTGCGCCGTGCGCATTGTGTTTTAGAAATCCAGAGCTTCCATGGCCGCGGTGAAATCCTCATCCGAAGCGGCCTGGTTTTCGTTCCAGGTATCGGTATTCCAGATTTCGGCAAAGGTGCGGTTGCCGATGATGGTTACATCATGGGAAAGATTGGCATACTGGCGGAGCTCCGCCGGCAGCTGGATTCTTCCCTGTTTGTCCGGGGTAACCTCGGTGGCGGAGGAATACAGCATGCGGCTGACTTGCCGGCCTTTCACAAGGCCCTTTTCGGCGATGCGCTCGGCCACCTTTTCAAACTCCTCGGTGGGGAACGCCGCCAGGCAATGGTCCAGCCAGCGGGCCACAATAAAGGTCTCCCCCATCCCGTCACGGAACTTGGCGGGGAAGTTCAACCGTCCCTTGGCGGCGATGGCATAGTCGAAGCGGCCGACGAACAGGTTGAAAACTCCCCCTTTCTGCGGAAGTTTTCCGTTTTTTAACGTTCAGCCATCAGGGA
>CAUEKL010000237.1 GCA_959018215.1 uncultured Gemmiger sp. | reverse complement strand
GTCTAATACCTATCTTTTATTATCAGTCATTCATAAAAGGCATGAAATTTTCCAAACCTTCCCTGTTTGCCCGCAAAAAAACAGCGCCAAACCTAAACGGCTTGGCGCTACCCATGCTTGCGCATTATCGTATCTGCGCTCGCATCATATTGATTTCTTGAATAAAGAGGGAGGTTGCCGGAGAAAACAGCTGGTTTTTCTTCCAGACCAAAACACTCCTTGTTGTTTTTTCCGGGCTCAGAGGAATAAATTTCAGGTTGGGACTACTTCTTACTGCCAACGCTCCATCCAGACAGAACGCACAGCCGAGCCTTTCTTCCACCAACAGCACAGCGTTGGACAGAAGGGTATAGCTCAAGGGAATATAGAGATCCTTCTCCTCCCTGCCGATCCAGTTCAGAATATCCTGCCTGACCTTATCCCGCAAAGGCAGAATCAATGGGTAAGACGCGATCTGCTCCGGTGTAATGAATTTCTCATTGGCCAGTGGATGATCCTTCCACAGCAAAATTCCCCACGTTTCCTTCTGCGACAGACGCAGGTATTCATATTTTTGCACGTCCACGGGTTCCAGAAGAAGGCCTATATCCGCCAGACCTTTATCCAGCTTATCTTTTACGTTGTCTGCCATTTCATTGTACATATGGAACTGTACCAAGGGATACCGCTGTGCAAAGGAAGCAATGAGCTTTGACAGTATTCTGCTTCCTATGGCCTCCGTGGCTCCAATGGTAATCACCCCACTGACAGATTCACTTTTCTCTGCAAATTGCTGTTCCAGCCGGTCGGCCAGTTCCACAATCTCCTCCGCTCTTTGGCGGAAGTACATACCGTCATCCGTCAAGGTAAGCCCTTTTTTCCCGCGCAGCACCAGAGTGGTGCCCAGCTCACGCTCCAGATCCATCAGCTGGCGGCTCAGGGTAGGCTGCGTAACATGCAGAACATCGGCGGCACGGGTAATATTTCCTTCTGCAGCTGTGGTCAAAAAATATCTCAATGTCCGCAATTCCATTGAAAAATCACTCCGATATTGCTTTTGCATACAGAATAGCATATCCCTTTTCCGGATTCAACATTCCGCCTCTCCCCCTTCGGCCGGGAGTGCCGTTTCAGCCCAAACCCCAGGCAGTTTTTATCCGCGCGCCCCTGCTTTTGTGCAACTCTACGTAAAATTCAAAAGAAAACTTGTGTATACTGCGTATAGACAAGAAAAAAAGTGCTTGCTAGAATAATACCAGACAAACAAACAAGCCGTTACTCTTCGGAAGGCGCTGCTTGCAGGAATCCGCTCAGGGATCGTGGTATCTCTGTTCTGGTTTGCAGGCAGTTCTTTTTGAAGGGTATTTTTTTTATTTTTTTCAGACACATCCCCCATGAATTTGTGAAAAGGAGTGCTTTCCTTGAAGATCATTCGCAAAATCAACAACAATGCCGCCATTGCGCAGGACAAGCGAGGCCGCGAATTGGTGGTTCTGGGGCGTGGTGTGGGATTTCATCCAGTACCGTATGAATTGACAGATCTCTCGGTAATTTATCGGACCTACTACGATGTCAACCCCAAATACTTTGGCCTCGCTGGAGAACTTCCGCCTGAAATCATTCTGGCCGCCACAGAAATTTCTGAGCAGGCGGAATTCCAGCTGGATTGCGAACTGAACCCCAATCTTCCTTTTACGCTGGCAGACCACCTGAATTTCGCCATGGAACGCCAGCGCAAAGGTATTCAGTTGGCGGCCCCTCTGGGGTATGATGTACGCCATCTCTATCCCAAAGAGAGTGAGCTGGGCCGCCAGGCGCTGGATCTGGTGGAGCAGCGGGTGGGTGTCCGCCTGCCGGAAGCTGAGTCTATCAGTATTGCACTGCATCTTGTCAGTGCCGAGCTGGAAAGCAGCGGCCTGGATAATATGATGCGGACGCTGGATATCATTGCCGACATCGACAAAATTGTGGAGACCCGGCTGCAGATCCGTCTGGACCATACCAGTTATAACTATTCCCGGTTTGCCGTCCATCTGCAATATCTGATTCAGCGGCTGGAAACCGGCGCCCAGGCAGAGGAGAAAAACGCCGATATTCTACGCGATATGGCAAAAGAATATCCGGATCTTTATACCTGTGCCTGCGAAGTAGGCGAATATCTGTACACCAGCTACGGCTGGAAATGCAACCAGGAAGAAATCCTGTACCTGATGCTGCACATCAACCGTGTGCAGGATCGGAAACTTTGAGATCACATCATTTGGCATACCAAACGGAAGCGCGCACCGTCTTGTGTATCATAGAGAAACCTGGCAACGGGAGGAAAATTGAATGGATTACAAGCAGTTTTTATCCGATATCACACCGATGGTGGGCGGTAACGGGAATATCAGCAACAGCGACTACCGGGACAACCGGATGATGCTGGCTTTGAAAGACTGTGACGCCGTTCAGTTGGACACCCTGCGGGCGCTTCCTGAGGTGGCGCGGGCAGAACTGACCCGCAACCGCCTCCGGATCGTATTCCAATCGGAGAACACGGGAACGGAGGAACATTCCATGGCAAAGAATTATGCAGAGATTGCCCAGTTTGTGGTAGACAAAGTGGGCGGGAAAGAAAATATCGAGACTTATACCCATTGCGTCACACGGCTCCGCTTTGTGCTGCGGGACAAAAGCAAAGTGGCCGAGGCGGATTTGAAAGCGAACCCGGCGATTCTGAGCATCGTGGACCAGGGCGGCCAGTATCAGCTGGTCATTGGCAACGATGTGGAGAAGCTCTACAATGCGGTCAAAAAGATTCTGGGTGACCTGGAAAACAACACCACGACCGCGCCTCAGACCGCAGAAAAGAAAAAGCCGCTGGATCGGGTCATGGGGTTTGTCCAGGCCAGCGTGGCACCGGCCATTCCGGTCATTGTGGCCTGCGGCCTGATCAATGCCCTGCTGGCGCTGGGAGTGCAGTTTTTCGGCCTGAGCACCGAAAGCGGCACCTATCAGGCCTGGAACTCTCTGGCCAGTGTGGGCTTTACCTATCTGCCAGTCTGGATGGCTTTTGCCGGTGCCCGTTATCTGAATGCCGATTCCTATGTGGCTGCCTTCCTGTCGCTGGGCATGATTGCCTGCTTCAACAATCAGGAAGCCCTGTCCATGTTCGGGCTACCCATCCCCAACATCAAATACGACAGCAGCATCGTGCCGGTCCTGCTGATGGTTCCGGTCTTTGCTCTGCTGGACCACTTCCTGGCGGAACATCTGCCCAAGAATCTGGTATACATGTTCAAACCGTTGCTGTGCAGCATCATCATGGCGCCCCTGATCCTCTTTGTCTTTGGCCCGGTGGGCGCGCTGTGCGGCACCATCCTTGTCAACATCTGCACTGCTCTGATGAACTTCGGCCCCATCTCCATGGCCATTCTGGCTGCGGCCCATCCCATCACTGTCATCTTCGGCATGCACAGTCTGTTCACCCCCATTCTGGTCAATGAGCTGGCCGAAAGCGGCATGACCTTTGTGCTCTGCCGTGCCCTGGCCGCCAACTTTGCCATGGCTGGTGCTGCTCTGGGTGTGGGCATCAAGGCCAAGAAGATCCAGAACAAATCCACCGGCTTTACCTCCAGCGTTACGGCCCTGCTGGCCGCCACCGAGCCCGCCCTTTACGGCTGCCTGTTGCCCCTGCGCCGCCCGCTGATCGCCGCCTGCGGTGCCGCTGCAGTGTCCGGTTTCTTCATCGGCCTGTTCCAGGTGCACGCCTACGCCATGGGCTCCTTCAATGTGTTCACCCTGGCCTACTGCATCGGCGGCGATTCCATGACCAATTTCTTCCTGGCCTGCGCCTTTGCAGCCCTTGCCTTCGTTCTGGGATTGGTCTTCACCTTGCTGCTGGGCTTCAAAGAAGAGTAAAGGAGGCTTCATGATGGGTTTTCCGAAAGGTTTCTT
>CAUEKL010000236.1 GCA_959018215.1 uncultured Gemmiger sp. | reverse complement strand
AGCCCCGGGCCCCTGCCGGGCACCGGCTTCCCCCGCCGGCCCTGCGCAGCGCCGCCGAAACACTGGTCCTGTTCGGCATCACCCTGCTGCTCCTGCGCTTTTCCAAGGATGTATCCGACCTCAAATATGTGGACATCCGGCTGATGTTTGTGGCCGTGGTTGCCAGCGGCTACGGCAGCGGCATGGGCCTGGCCGCCGTGGCGCTGGCCTGTCTGTCCTACCTGTACAGCCTGGCCTCCTCCTATGTGGATATCAGCTATCTGCTGTACAGCGTGGACACCTGGGTGCCCTTTGTGATCTACGCGGTCACCGGGTCGGTGCTGGGATACCTGACCGGACGCCGCCGGGATGAGGCGGAAGGGCTGCGCCGCCAGAACCGCCTGCTGACGGAAAAGTTTGACCAGCTGCAGGCCGTGCAGGGGGAAACCCTGGAGATCAAGACCCAACTGCAGCAGCGGATCGTGGCGGAACGGCACAGTTTTGCCGACCTGTACCGCATTCTGCGGGAACTGGACACGCTGGACCCGACACAGATCCTGCAGCACACGGTGGGCATTGTGGAGGACCTGCTGCAATGCAGCCATGTGGTGGTCTACCGCATGGGCGAGGACGGCCGCAGCGCCATGCTGGCGGCCTGCTCGGATTCCATGCAGGGGCGTGCTCCCGCCGTTCCCGACGGGAACAAGCTGGCAGCCCTGTGTGCCGACCTGGCCCGGCAGCCGGTGTTCGTCAATACCGACCTGACCCCGGGCCGTCCCGACCTGGCGGCGGCCATCCGCTGCGATGACCGGCTGTACGCCCTTGTGGCGGCCTACGAGCTGGACACGGAACGCTTTACCACCTATTACCGGGATCTGCTGAAAGTGGTGGTAGGGCTGATTGAGCGGGACCTTGCACGGGCGCCGGGCGCCCCGCGTCCCGAAGCGGCCTGTGCCGGGGAGGTGAGCCCTTGAAACCCATTTTTTTGACGGCAGCAGCCGGTTTGTATCTGCTGCTGTCCTTTCTGTATGCCAGAAGGACGGCATACCGGGCCCAAAGCCTGCAAAAAGGGATGTTGTGTTTTGTCTTGTGTCTTGCCCTGCCGGGGGCCGGTCCCCTGCTGTTCCGATTTTGCGACCGCCCCACCGGCACGCCCCCACCGGCAGACCGCACCGAACGGCACCCCCGTCCCGAGGAGCTGCACCGGCTGCAGAAGCCTGACCGGCACGCCGAGACCGACCGGGTACCCATGGAGGAAGCCCTGCTGGTGTCCGACCTGGCCTACCGCCGGGAGATGGTGATGGGGTTGCTGGACGCCCCCGACCCGCTGCGCTGTCTGCCGGCGCTGCGCCGGGCCCTGGCCAATGAGGACAGCGAGACCTCCCACTATGCCAGTGTGGCCATCATGGAACTGCGGCGCAAACTGCAGCAGCAGCTGGATGAAGCGGAATCCCGCTGGCGCCGGGACCCCCAGGACACCCATGTGTGCGCCGCGTGGGAAGAGCTGCTCTACCGGGTGCTCCGGACCGACCTGTTCGATGCGGACGTGCGCCGCCGGCTGCTGCGCCGCCACACCGCCCTGACCGACCGGATGCTCCGTGCTGCCCGTCCGCCCGAAGGCTGTCTGCACCATCGCATCCGGCTGGAGCTGGAGCAGGGGCATTGTGCCCAGGCCCAGCGGCTCTGCACCCGGTACCTGAAAGAATACCCCCACAGCGAACAGGCGGTGCGGGACCAGATGGAGGTCTGCGTACAGGCCAAAAACGGCGCAGGTCTGCAGCGGTTTTTGCAGGGGCTGCGCCACCGCCCGGTGCTGCTCACCGCCCCCACCCTGGCCTGGGTCCGGGCGTTCAGGAAAGAGGGACCTCAGTGAACAGAAACAGCAAAAAACTGATGGCGCTGCTGGGCCTGTGCGTGGCCTTTGCGGTGGTCATCCTCATCAGCAACAACGGCATGACCCTGCGGGGCATGGAACTGCGGCCCGCTGCGGCAGCGGTGGCCCTGCTGGACCAGGCCGACAGCGAACCCCTGCAGGTCACCGAAGCCACCGAGCCCCGGGCGCTGGTCCTGTACAGCCCCCAGCGGCAGGATTCCCTGGACTATGAGGAAAACGTCCTCATCGCCCTGGATCACCTGCGCATCGAGGCCCAGACCCTGGACCTGAGCCGCACCCAGAGCGTCAGCTACACCGACTACGACATGGTCATTCTGGCCTCCCCGTACTGGGAGGAGGAACTGACCGACTCCGCCGCCCGGCTGATGAACTATGTGGAGGGCGGAGGCAAACTGCTGCTGGTGGCCGTGCCGGAATCCATCGGCACCCAGTTCGAGACCAGCTACCGCCGCATGGGCATTGTGGATTTCGGGGATTATCTGAACTACGATTCCGTCACCTTTGACCGGGACCTGCTGCCCGGTCTGACGGGGCGCACCTTCTCCGGGGATACCTTTGTGGATGTGGCGCTGTCGGTCACACTGGAAAACAATGCCCGGGTGTACGCCTGGGCCGAGGACTCCCAGAAACGCCGCACCCCCCTGATCTGGTCCTACGACTGCGGCCAGGGCCGGGTGGCGGTGTTCAACTCCACCTCCGGCCGGGGCGATTTCTGGCGGGGGATCGTGGCAGGATGCATCAACACCCTGTCGGACACGGTCATGTATCCCGTCATCAACGCCCTGTGCCTGTTCATCGACGATTTTCCCTCGCCCCAGTATGAGAGCGAAAGCGACGTGGTGCGCCAGGAGTACAACCGCTCGGCCCGGGAATTTTACCGGGACATCTGGTGGCCGGACATGCTGCAGATCGCCAAGGTCTACGACGACGTGTACACCGGCCTGTTTGTGGCCACCTACAACGACGAGACCGACCCCGGCAAGCAGAGCTACACCGAATCTTCCACCGAGCTGTATTTCGGCAACAGCCTGCTGAAAAACGGATACGAGATGGGCGCCCACGGTTACAACCACCAGCCCCTGACCCTGGCCGGGGGCACCCCCGACGATCTGCACTACATTCCCTGGACCTCCGGGCAGGACATGGCGGCCTCCCTGCAGACCCTGGCCGATATCACGGCGCAGATGTTCCCGGCGGTGACCCTGCGCAGCTATGTGCCGCCCTCCAACTATCTCAGCGAGGAGGGACGCCGGGCGGTGCGGGAGGCACTGCCCGACGTGGAAGTGATCTCCGGCATCTACACCAACGAGGAGGAGGAAGGCCAGGTGTATGTGCAGGATTTCACCGTGGCGGAGGACGGCATCGCGGAGTTTCCCCGGGTGACCTCCGGCATGGCGCCGGACGATTACGAGCAGATGGCGGCCCTGAGCGCCCTGGGCCTGTACGGGGCCTTTTCCCACTTCATCCACCCCGACGACATCTTTGATGCCGAGCGCGGGGGCGGAATGAACTGGGAGGATCTCTACCGCAGCTACTGCACCTGGATGGGGGATATTCACGCGTCCTTTCCCTGGCTGCGGTCGCTTTCGGCCACCGAGGCCGGGGATGCCCTGCGCATCTGCGATGCGGCGGTGCCCCATCTCCGCTTTGAGGAGGACCAGATCACCGGCAGTGTGGAAAACTTCCTGGGCCCGGTGAGCTTTTACCTGAAGACCGACCGCACCCCCAAGGCGGCGGACGACGCCTGCACCATCCGCCGCATCAGCGCCGGAAACGGCGACGGCTACTATCTGGTCACGGTGCAGCGGCCCAATTTTACCATAAGGTTGGTGACGGCATGAAAATCTGTTTGATCGTGGAAGGATGCTACCCCTATGTGGTGGGCGGTGTTTCGGCCTGGGTGCAGATGCTCATCCGGCAGATGCCGGAACATCAGTTCGTCCTGGTCTCCATCGGCGCGCAAAGCAGGCAGCGGGGTCAGTTCCGCTATGAGATCCCCGCTAACGTGACCGAACTGCGGGAATATTTTCTGGATGAGCCCATCGGGCCCGCCCCC
>CAUEKL010000235.1 GCA_959018215.1 uncultured Gemmiger sp. | reverse complement strand
GAGGAACATCTTCATCTGCTCGGGCGTGGTGTTCTGGGCTTCGTCCAGGATGATGAAGGCATCGTCCAGGGTGCGTCCGCGCATATAGGCAAGGGGCGCCACCTCAATGGCCTGCTTTTCCACCAGGCGCTGGAAGGTCTCGGCTCCCAGAAGGTCAAACAATCCGTCATACAGCGGGCGCAGGTAGGGATCCACCTTATTCTGCAGGTCGCCGGGCAAAAACCCCAGCTTCTCCCCTGCTTCCACCGCCGGGCGGGTCAGGATGATGCGGCTGATCTCTTTGGCTTTGAATGCCTTGACCGCCATGGCCACCGCCAGGTAAGTTTTGCCCGTGCCGGCAGGGCCCACTCCGAAGGTGATGGCATGGGTGCGGATGGCCGCCAGATATTCTTTCTGACCCAGGGTCTTGGGATGAATCGGACGCCCCTTGGCGGTCACCGCCACAAAATCATCCGTCAGTTCCCGCAGACGCTTTTCCTCCCCTGCCTGGGCCAGACTGATGCAATAGCGCACCGTCTGCTCATCCAGCGGGGTATGGTTTTCCATCAGCGTGACCATGCCTTCAATGGCGTGCACGGCGGCGTTGACGCCCTCCTGCTCGCCGGTGAATTTCAGCAAAGAGCCGCGGCACACCGCCGTGACCTTGAACTCATTTTCCAACATGCGGAGATTCTGGTCACAATTACCGAAAACCGCCGCAGCCAGTTCGATGCTGTCCAGTTCAACTGATCGTTCTGCCAAATACACTACCTCCAGAGTAACATCATGCTACTTTGCATTATATCACAATTTCGTTGAAAAGAAACTATGAATATTATACAAATTTTTTGCTGGTTTGTGTGCGGTGGCGGTTCAGGATGTGCCTTGTGTACTTTCTATGGGTGCCAGAGGTCCCGGCTGCGCTATTTCTGCCCGGAAAACGTAATCGGCCCGACACGATACGATGTTGTCTGCGGTTTCAAAACTCAGACTTTCCGTTTCCAGCTGAGCATCCGGAAACTCCTGAATCAAAAGTTGCCGGCAGGCCCGGGCTGCCATGTCTTCGGCAGTCTTTTCGGTATAGGTTTCGGTCCTGTGGCCGGCTTCCCAGTAGGTGGTGCGGCACAAGCACCCCGGCAACGCCAGGCGCCCCAGATGCAGCGGAATCCATTCGGTAACGGCGCAGTCTGTCGGCGCAGGGTCAGGCTTTTCATTCTGCCATGTGTGCCCCAGCAGATGCCAGACTTCTCTCGTTTGCGCAGCTCCTGTCAGCAACTGTATTTCCTCCCGAAGCGGTTGCTGCGCCGTATAGGTTTTGCGGACCAGCCCAAGGCTGTGTCCCGCAGCTCCCTGCACCACCGCCTGTCCCTTTCGGTCCGCCTTTTGACCGTTGGCCAGCAACTGACCCTGCGCCACATACTGCCCTGCCGTTACCTGGGCAAACCCGCTTTCCAATTCAATGGAAAGAACCTGACCACTGGTTTTTGCATACAACGCCCGGGGTTGCGTTTCCTGCCGGATTTCCTGGATCTGCCGCTCATTTTCTTCCACAAACAGGCACCCACTCGTAAAATTCAGGCTGAGCCATCCGGCGTCCTGTATTTTCAGCTCAATCGCATCTTCCGCACTCCGCAGTTCTTCCTCCCGTATCCGGCACCCTTCCCATATTCCCTGCTCTGCCAATACAGTACGGAAATACCCTTGCCGTGCCGAATCCATCTCTCCAAAATCAATGGTCCAGACAAAGCCGCTCAGATACCACTGCAGAAAAAAAAAGGCAGCCGTTCCCACCATCAGTCCCGGACGGGCGATCAACCGTTCCAGCAGTTTTCCCGGCCCACGCCTCTGGCGGATACACAGTTCCGTATTCGATTGTACAGCCGCCTTGTGCAGGCGATGAACATCTCCGCCCGCCACCCATCCCTTATACCCGTTCTTCGTACAGGACAGACGGGAAAGGATGATTCCTTCCCGGGCAGCCAGGCTCAACAACTGTTTGGCGCCGTTGCCTCTCACTTCAAAAGATACCCGATCCGCCCAGATGGCAATGCCCCAGTCCCTCAAGGTTCCACCTCCCATTTGCGCCGGAACTCAATATTCCGGATCTGTCCCGAACTGACCAGCCGGCGTCCGGCGAAAGATTCTATCCGCAATCCGGTCCCATACAATGTAATAATGGTATCCCCCAAATCCAGGCAGATTTTCTCCGGGGTGAAATCCAGCACCCTCCGGCAGCCATCAGTGGCAATATGCCCACCGCGCAAAATCAGATCCGGCAGATGGTAAAAATCCCGCGCAGGAGGATGAAACCAGCGTCCGGGCTCTGCGTGATCCCGCTCCTGCCGCCGGCGGGGACGGCGATATCGTTTCATGGCAGAAGCCTCCTTCCGCGTTTGCATGGCGTTATCCCAAATATATAGCAAAGGAGTTCCGGTTATGTGTTCTATTTTTCGTGTACGCTTTCTGGCACCGGCGGCAGCCCTGTGCCTGTCGGGGCTTCTGCTGCTTCATCCACACGCGGCAGCGGAAGGATTTGCGCAAGGCATTGCCCTGTGTGTGCATGCGCTACTTCCCGCCTTGTTTCCTTTTTTTGTAACCTGCAGCCTGGTGACCGCCTCCTGCGGGCGAAGAGGCAGTTTCGGGACAGCCCTGCTGCTTTCCTGGCTGGGCGGATATGCTGTGTGTGCCGGTCTTATCCATGATCTGCACACACAGGGTAAGCTTTCGCCTCGCCGCACGCAGCTTCTTCTGCTGCTGGGGTGCTGTTCCGGGCCGGGGTTTGTGATCGGCAGCGTGGGCGGTCAGCTGCTGGGCTCCGCATTTTCCGGCTTTCTCCTGTCTACGGCACAGCTCATTGCCAACCTGCTGTGTGCCCTTGTTCTGCGGCCGCTGCTTGGTCGGTATTCCGCCGCGCTTCCCTGTGACGGGATCTCGAACAGAACCCGTAAGTCTGCAGCGACGCTTTCCTCTGCCATCACCGGGGCAGTCAACAGTTGCCTGAGTGTAAGCGGCACGGTAATTTTCTTCCGCATTTGCAGAGAGTGTGGGCCGACCTCTTCCCGGATTTTTCATTTCTGTCACCGCTGGTTTCCGCCATTCTGGAGATCAGCGCCGGTTGTGCTGACTTTGCACAGCGCGGCAACCCTTTTGCCCTTCCCGGCATTTGCCTGTGTATGAGCATTCTGGGAATCTCCGTTTTCACCCAGCTCCATGCTATCTTGCAGGGCGCCGCCGACCTGAAGCTTCTGCTGGTTTCCCGACTTTTGCACATTCCATTCATGCTGGTGCTCGTGCGGGTGGGTGTGCGGCTGCTTCCGGCCGAAGCGGCGGTCTTTTCCAGCCTGGCGCCCCGGGTCATTCCTTCCCATCGGGTTGCACCGGATGCAGCTTTCGTGACATTTCTCTTTCTGTGCGCTGTTCTTTACAAAATACGCAAAAAAAATTATAATTGATGTATTCTTGGGTAAATAATTCAGGCAGGAGGGGCCATCCTATGTTCAAAAAGCCGATTTATGGCAGCAAAATCGCACCGGCGTGTGCGTACTGCCTGCACGGCAGCCCGGCAGCGGACAACCGCATGGTCCTGTGCAAACAGCGTGGGGTAGTATCACCGTATTACTCCTGCCGCAAGTTTGTTTACGATCCGCTCATGCGAACACCCCGGCGCCAGGAGCTGCCCCATCTGGACCCGAAAGACTTCAGCCTGGACGAGTAACTGTAAAGAGGTATGCCATGCCCAACAAAGCCAAAAGACAAAATTTCCGCAGTGCCCTGCTGGATGCCTGGCACCACAAACGCGGCGTCATGCTGGTGTATATCTTTCTTCGCCTATCGGTCATTTTGGTGTTGGTGGCACAGCTCTTCAACCGTAATTTTGAAAATGTTTTTTTGTGTGTGCTGGTGCTGTTTTTGTTTTCCATGCCCAGCATGCTGGAGAAGCGGCTTTCCATCG
>CAUEKL010000234.1 GCA_959018215.1 uncultured Gemmiger sp. | reverse complement strand
GGAGTGCCCTCCACGCTGGGCACGGCCACCAGACGGGTGATATCCCGCAGGATGGCGTCCCGGTTCTGTTCGGCAAAAGCATCGATCGATGCAAAACGCGGATCGTTCATGCAATATCCCTCCATGCAGACAAATGGTCCGGCCGCAGCCGGGCCTTTGTGATTTGTACGGCGCCATTATACCACAATTATGTCCGTTTTGCACTCCCGCCGGGGAACAGGGCGCAATTTTTGCACTCCGGCCCGGAAAAAAGATATCCAAACCGGAAAATATCTGGTATAATAGCAGGGTCAAAAACAAACCGAACATGCTAAAAGAGGTGCTTAACCATGAAAGCTGTCATCACCGTCATCGGGCAGGACACCGTGGGTGTCGTGGCCAAGGTCAGCGCCGTGTGCGCCGAGCTGAACATCAACATTGAGGACGTGACCCAAAGCATCATGCAGAATATGTTCTGCATGATCATGCTGGTCAATCTGAGCGCCTGCACCGTGGAACCCGGTGCGGTGCGCGAGCACTTTGCCGCCCTGGGTGAACAGATGGGTATGCAGGTCACCTTTACGCGTCAGGAAGTGTTTGACGCCATGCACAAGGTGTAAGGGAAAGGCGGCAGACAGATGAAAATTTTGAACAGCGGCGACATTATGGAAACCATCGAGATGCTCACCGCCGAGAATCTTGATGTGCGCACCGTCACCATGGGCATCAGCCTGTTGGACTGCATCGACCCCGACGGCAAGAAAGCCTGCGAAAAGATCTACAACAAGATCACCACCCGGGCCAAGGACCTGGTGAAGGTGGTGAACGGCATTTCGGAGGAATACGGCATTCCCATTGTAAACAAGCGTATCAGTGTAACCGCCATTGCCATGCTGCTGGGCGCCGCCCCCGACGCTGACCCGGTGGAATACGCCAAAGCCCTGGACGCCGCCGCCAAGACGGTGGGCGTCAACTTCATCGGCGGCTACGGCGCCCTGGTTCACAAGGGCTTTTCCGCCGGGGACACCCGCCTGATCAAGAGCATCCCCCGCGCCCTGGCCGAGACCGATCTGGTCTGCTCCAGCATCAATGTGGGTTCCACCAAGTCCGGCATCAACATGGACGCAGTGGCCCTGATGGGCCAGGTAGTCCGGGAAACCGCTGAACTGACCAAGGACAACATGTGCATGGGCGATGCCAAGCTGGTGGTCTTCTGCAATGCGCCGGAGGACAACCCCTTCATGGCGGGCGCCTTCCACGGTCCCGGCGAACCGGACTGTGAGATCCACGTGGGCGTTTCCGGCCCCGGCGCCGTGCGCGCCGCCCTGGCCAAGCTGCCCAAGGACGCCCCCATGGACGAGGTGGCCGAGCTGGTCAAGCGTACCGCCTTCAAGATCACCCGTCTGGGCCAGCTGGTGGCCAACCTGGCCAGCGAGCGCCTGGGTGTGCCCGCGGGCATCATTGACCTGTCCCTGGCCCCCACCCCGGCTATCGGCGACAGTGTGGCCAACATCCTGGAGGAGATGGGCCTGGAAAGCTGCGGCTGCTGCGGCACCACCGCCTGCCTGGCCCTGCTCAACGACGCCGTCAAGAAGGGCGGCGTCATGGCCTCCAACCATGTGGGCGGCCTGTCCGGCGCCTTTATCCCTGTCTCGGAGGATGACGGCATGATCAAAGCCGCCGAATGCGGCAGCCTGACCCTGGAGAAGCTGGAAGCCATGGCCGCCGTCTGCTCGGTGGGCATCGACATGGTGGTGATTCCGGGCGATACCTCCGCCGAGGTCATCAGCGCCTTGATCGCCGACGAGGCCGCCATCGGCATGGTGAACAGCAAGACCACCGCCGTGCGCGTGATTCCCGCCATCGGTCACAAGGCCGGGGATGTGCTGGACTTCGGCGGCCTGCTGGGCCACGCGCCCATCATGCCCATCAGCAAGTTCAGCCCGGCGGTGATGATCCATCGCGGCGGACGGATTCCCGCTCCCATGCAGGCGCTGAAAAACTGATTGCCCAAAATTGTATAAACGTCCCCTTTCCGGTAAAGACTAAAACCGGAAAGGGGATTTTATCATGTTTCGTTCTATGTTTTCCAAAGTACTGCTGCTGCTTTTGATCGTCGGCGGCCTGAACTGGGGCGTGTACGGCATTTGGGGCCTGAACGCCATCGGCTGGCTGCTGGGCGGCAGCCTGGGCTGGCTGGCCCGCACCATTTTCATCGTGGTGGGCGTGGCTTCTCTGGCGCTGATCCCGGCCCTGTTCTACCAGGAACCGGAAGCGCGCCGTGCCGGCCCCGAACCCCACGCGCCGTAACTGCGGCCCCACAGAAAAACCGCCCCGCCGGGAAGGACTCCGGCGGGGCGGTTGCTTTTTTGTCTGTATGCCTTTACTCAATGGGCACGGCCAGCCCGGCGCTGCGGCGGGAGGTAAGCCCCACGCTCATGACCAGGCCCACGCTGAGATAGACCATGACCACGCTGGACCCGCCCGCCGAGAAGAAGGGCAGGGTGACGCCGATGACCGGCAGTACCTGCAGGTTCATGCCGATGTTGATGATGCACTGCCAGAACAGGGCGGCAAAGACGCCGGTGCAGATCAGCCGCCCCAGCAGATCCACGCTGCGGTACGCGGTACGCAGGGTACGGGCCATAATGCCGAAGAGCAGCACCAGCACCAGAATGGCCCCCAGGAAGCCGGCGGCGTTGGCCAGGTAACTGTAAATGAAGTCGTTCCAGGCGTTGGGGATGAAGATGCTCTCATCCCGGAACAGCCCCTGCCCGGTCAGTCCGCCGGTGCCGATGGCCATGGCGGCCTTGTTCTGCTGGTAGGCGATATCGGACAGAGCCGGGTCCTCCGGGGTGAGGACCGCCAGAATCCGCTGGAACTGATACCCTTTGAGGATGCCGGGATTGGTAACCAGCAGGGCCGTGCCCCCGGCAATGGCCGCCGCCAGCCCACCCAGGGCCAGGGGGATGCTCAGTCCCCCCGCAAAGAGCATGACCATCCCGATGCCTGCAAAGACCAGGGCAGTGCCGTCGTCCCCCTGGATGTGGATGGCCGCCACCGGCAGCGCCACATGCACCAGCAACAGAAGCAGGTTCAGCGGACGGTTGACCTTGCCCCGCACCCGGTCCAGGTGCCAGGCCAGGGTGAGGATAAAGCTGATCTTGGCCAGTTCGGCAGGCTGAAAGGTCATGCCGCCGACCTTGTACCAGCTGTAATTGGAGGTGCCGCCTGCATCATACCCGATGACCACGAACCCTGCCCGCACATTGCGCAGGAACAGGGTGGGCAGGACCATGCCCCAGGTGACCACCGCATGCAGCGGCCAGGCATGGGCCAGGGCACGGTAATCCACCGTGGAACCGATGACGGCCAGCATCACGCCAAGAAGGCTGGCGATCACCTGCACCGAGGCTTTGCTGTAGGCTCCGCCCAGCTGGCTGCGCTCCACCGACATCAGCACCAGGACGCTGAGGGCGGAACACACCATGCACAGGGCGAGGTACAAGGCATCGGCACGGCGCAGATACCGGCGGGCAAGGGTGAGCATAGGGAGTCTCCTTTCCGGGAAATTCAGAGCGCATCCGGCACCGCCGCCTTTTGTGCAAACAGTTCCGGTTGGGTCTATTATAGCGCAGCGGCGCAAATTACGCCAGATACCCCCGCATGAGGGGTAAAATTTTACAAATATCCCCAAACGGTGTATAATGAATCCGTATGAGTTTTCACCACAAGGAGTATGCGCGCCATGCAGGAATATATGACACACAGCCGCGAGGAGACCGTGGCTTTGGGGCGCCGCCTGGCCCCCACTCTGGCACCCGGGACCCTGATCGCCTTCACCGGCGGGCTGGGCGCGGGCAAGACTGCCTTCTGCCAGGGCCTGGCCGAAGGGCTGGGCTGCACCGACCCGGTGTCCAGCCCCACCTTTGCCATCGTGAACTATTACCGCGGCCCCCGGCCGCTGGCTCACTTTGACC
>CAUEKL010000233.1 GCA_959018215.1 uncultured Gemmiger sp. | reverse complement strand
GGGCCAGGGCTTCCTCCCCGCCCCGTCCAAAGACGAAGGGGTCCCCGCCCTTGAGGCGCACCACCCGGTGCCCGGCCCGGGCCAGCTCGATGAGTTTGGCGTTGATCTCGGCCTGGGGAGCGGCGTGGTGGCCGCTGCGCTTGCCCATGTAAAAGGTTTCGGCACCGGCGGGCAGCTCATCCAGCAGGCTGTCGTCGATGAGGTCGTCGTACACCAGGGCGGTGCACTGCCGCAGCAGCCGCAGCCCCCGCACGGTGATGAGGTCCGCCTTGCCGCACCCTGCCCCCACCAGGGCCACATGGCCGGCCGGTGTCTGGGCGGCAGGTTCGGCGGGCACAGCCAGTTCCCGCTCAAAAGCGGCGCGGAAACGTTCAGCCCGGGCATGCTCGTCAGGGACCTGGGCCTTCATGGCCGGACGCAGAGCTTCCAGCCGTTCCAGGGAAGCCCCAAAGTGGGGCGGCAGCAGGGCTTCGATGCGCTCCTTCAGCCACACCGCCGCCGTGGGGCTGGCCCCGCCGGTGGAGATGCCCACCGACAGCCGTCCCCGATGCACCAGCGCCGGGAACACAAAGCCGCAGGCCGCCAGGTCGTCCACCACGTTCACCGGGATGCGCTGTGCCTTGCACAAGGCGGAAATTCTGTGGTTGAGGGAAGCGTCATCGGTGGCCGCAATGACCAGGGCGGGTGGGCCCTGCAGGTCGCTTTCCTCAAAGGGGCGGCGGCAGAGGGTCAGGCCGGGGAGCGCCGCCAGTTCGGGGGCGATGGCCGGGGACACCACCGTGATGTGCGGCCCGTAAGGCAGCAGCTTTTCCGCCTTGCGCAGGGCCACCGTGCCGCCCCCCACCAGGGGGACCGGAGCATTTTGCAGAGTCACAAACATGGGGAACAGGGGCATGTAGCATTCCTCCTTATGCGGCAGCTCACAGTAATACCGCCAGCCGTCGGCGGTACGGGTGCGGCCCTGCCGGATGTTGAACACCGGTTCCAACACGCCGCTTTCGTAGATTTCTTCGGGGGTGCCGCTCTGCACCAGCAGACCGTCCTGCAGCACCGCCAACCGGTGGGCGCCGCCCATGGCCAGGGGCAGATCGTGGAGGACCAGCACCACCGCCCGCCCCCCGACCGCCAGGCGGCGGGCCATCTCCATGACCCCCAGCTGGTGGGCGATGTCCAGGAAGGTGGTGGGCTCATCCATGAGCACGGTGGGGGTCTGCTGGGCGATGGCCATGGCCAGGTAGACCTTCTGCCGCTGGCCGCCGCTGAGCTCGTTCATGGGGCGGTCGGCCAGGTCGGCGGCATCGGCCTCCTCCAGCGCCTGCCGCACAACTGCCTTATCCTCCGGCCGGTAATGCCGGGGGTAGGACAGGTGCGGGAACCGCCCGTGGAGCACCATCCGCTTGGCGGTGATGTTGGGGGTGGTCCGGTTCTGGGACAGAAAGGCGGCCTGTCGGGCCACCTGCCGGGGAGACAGTTGGGTAAGGGGCACACCGTCGTACAGCACCTGCCCGCCGGTGCAGGGCAGCAGCCCCAGGGCGGTGCGCAGCAGGGTGCTTTTGCCGCTGCCGTTGGGCCCGATGAGGGCCAGCACCTCCCCGGGGCGGAAGGCCAGGTCCACCCCCCGCAGTACCGGACGGTTATGGTACCCGGCCTGTACCTGTTGCAGTTCAATCATGGGTGCGGCCTCCTCTCTGGCGGACCAGCAGCCACAAAAAGAAGGGTCCGCCCAGGATGCTCAGGATGGTGCCCACCGGCAGCTCAAAGGGAGCCGCCACCGTGCGGGCCACCAGGTCGCACAGGGTCATGAGGGCCGCACCGCCCAACGCGGAGCAGAGAAGGAGAGGGCGGCTCTCCTCCCCCACGATGGAACGCACCCCATGGGGCACCAGCAGGCCCACAAAGCCCACCAGCCCGCAGAAGCTCACCGCCGACCCGGCCAGGGCCGCTGCCAGGGTGAGGAAGAGCAGCCGGGTGGGCCGCACCGAAAGGCCCAGGCTCTGGGCGGTCTCGGGGCCCAGGGCCAGCACGTCCAGCAGACCGGACAGGGAGAAGGCCAGCACCAGGCTGATGGCGATGAGCACCGCCGCCGGGGCCAGCTTGGCCATGGTGACCCCGGCCAGGCCGCCCATGCGGAAATCGGTGTAGCCGATGAGGGCGTCCGGGTAAAGGGTGGTCACCGCGTCGATGAGGGCGCTGAAGATGCTGGAGATGGCCACGCCCGCCAGCACCAGGGTAATGCGGGAGGCGCCGGTGCTCTCGGCAAACAAAAGCACCAGCAGCACCCCGGCCATGGCCCCCGCAAAGGCGGCCAGGGGGCGCACAGCGGCCATGGGCGCCAAAGCGCAGCTGATTGTGACGGCCAGCCCGGCCCCGGCATTGACCCCGATGATATGGGGCGCCGCCAGGGGGTTGGCCAGCACCGTCTGGATGAGCACCCCGGCCACCGCCAGGGCGGCCCCGGCCAGCAGGCTGCCGCAGGTGCGGGGCAGGCGGGAGTACAGCACCACCCGGGCGGAGACCTCCGAAGGGTCATTGGTGAACAGGGCCTGCACCACCTGGGTGGGGGTGACTTCCACCGCGCCCATACACAGGCTGAGCACCGCCAGGGCCAGGGTCAGCACCGCCAGCCCCAGGGCCACCGCCGCCGGGTGCTCACGCAGCCGGGTACAGGATATCCGCCAGCTGTTCATAGGCTTGCCCCCAACGTGCGTTCGGTTTCAGGTTGTACATGGTCTGGTCCATCACATAGCAGCGGCCCTCCTGTACGGCCCGCAGGCTGTTCCAGGCCGGGTTGCTGCGCAGGGTCTCGTCGGCCACCGCCTCGGCCACGGTGGGGTCGGCGGTCTGGTAGACCAGGAAGATGTAATCCGGGTCCTCCTGCAAAATGACCTCCATGCTCAGGTCCTCCAGCAGGGAGTTTTCCCGGTCGGCAATGTTGACGCAGTCCAGAGCGGCCAGCATCTCGCCCAGAACGTTGTCCTGGCTGTTCTTGACCTTGCAGCCGGAGCTGGACACCCGGATGTACAAAACCGAAGGCTGGCTGCCGTCCGCCCGGGCGATGGCCTGGTCCACCTGGGCCTGCACGTCCGCGCCGTTGGTCTGGTAGGCGGCGGTGTCACCGGTGATCTGGGTGCAGCGGTCCAGCATGCTCAGGTAGCTTTCAAAGGTGCTGACCTCAAAGTAGGCGGCGGGAATGCCCATCTCCTCAAAGGTGGGCATGAAATCCAGGTCCAGCTGGGTGTTGCAGCTGGCCACGATGAAGTCCGGCTCGGTGGCAATGAGGGTTTCCAGGCTGATCTCCTTGCTGGCGCCCAGGTCGGTCACATTGTCCAGGGGCAGGTAATCGAAGTAGGTCCAGGCATCGTGGGCGGTGGCCACCAGGCTGTCCGACCCGCCCGCCAGGCACCACACATCCGCAAAGCTGCCGATGAGCACCGCCACCCGCTTAGGATGGTCCACGGTGACGCTGCGGCCCAGGTCGTCCACGATGGTCACGGGGCCGTCTGCGGATTCGGCGGAGGCGGTGGTCACCGCAGCGGTCTCAGGGGTGTCCGCCTCTTCGGCAGTGGTGGCGGAGGGTGCCGCCGAACAGCCGGCCAGCAGGCCCAGGGCCAGAAGGATTGCAAGCAGTTTTTTCATGTGTTGTTCCTTTCCCGATTGTCAAAGATAGTTCCCCTCTTGACCGAAAAAAGCCGGGCCGCCCGGCGTTGAGGGTACACCACGCCCCTGCTGCTTTGTGTTTCAGACAAGCAGAGGATCGTTTTAATGCCCTTTTCCGTCTTGCGGTCCGGCAGATCCGTATTTGCTTTTTTCGGATAATCGGTTCTATATGCGGTGATTTTCTGCGCTTAGCAGGTGGCGCCGCCCACCACGGTCTTCTTCAGGGCTGCTTCCTTGTCCATGGGCTCGGTGAGCAGCTTGTTCTGCACATAGTCGAAGCCCAGGCGGTCGATGGTATCGGCGAAGCGCTCCCCGGT
>CAUEKL010000232.1 GCA_959018215.1 uncultured Gemmiger sp. | reverse complement strand
ACGCTGGCTTCTCTGGGAGCACAGGCGTTTGCTACCGATATGCAGGAAGCACGGTCCTGGCTGCAGGGCATCGCCGGGCTGGATAATGTGCTGATTCTGGAAAAAAGCGGTGCCGAAGGCGAACCGGGAATCCCGGCAGCCATGCTGGGAGCAGTACCCGTGGAATGCGGGCACCGGCGGGGCGTTTGGTTCTGCGGTATGCTGACCCGCCCGGAACTGCAAGGCCGTGGCCTGATGAGCCGTCTGCTGGATACCTGCCTGCGGGCATATGCGGCGGGCGGTTACGACTTTGCCGTTACGGTGCCGGAATCGCCCCGCGCCGCACAGGCTTTGAAAAAACTGGAATTTAAAAACGCATTTCCGTTGCGTGTGGTGCGCAAACCGATCGAGCACAACTTGCGCGCCGTGGCGGAATTTGATAATATGACGGTACGACGCCTGATTGATGCCCGTATGCGGTATCAGCCCGCCTGCATCACCCTGCCGGAATCCACTGTGACCGAAATGGTTACACGGCTGTACCACAAGGGGATGACCATTGTGTCAAACAAACGGGGGTACGGTTTGTTCTGCCAGCAGGACGATGTGCTGCAGGTGATGGAGCTTCAGGCAGACAATGATCATTGTGCCGATATTCTTTTGCAGGCTGCCCGGGAAAAGACCGGCGCCGAATACGCCAGTATCCTTCTGGCGGAAAATCAGACCCTGTATCTGGGGGCGGGCAAACGGTGCGGATATGGCATGATTCGCTTCCTGTCACAGCCGTTCCCCATCACGGACGTATATTTCCGGCTGCTGCAATAATCGCGGGGCCCTGTAGAAAAGGCCTGTTTATATGCAGGCGAAAAGGAGCAAAAGATGAAGATCAATCGTGGAACGGAACCGTCTTCTTCCCCAAAACCGGAAAAACCGCGGTCGGCCCGGCGCGAACCCGCCCCGGAACAGCCGCAGCGCCGCGCGTATGACGTGACCCAGGATGGCGGCTTTGACGACCCGGAGCCGGAAGAAGAGGAAGTGGTTGTGAAAAAGCGGCGCTTTCCGGTGGGGCTTCTGGTTGTAGTCCTCATTCTGGCCCTGGTGGCCTTTGCGGGCTGGAATCTGCTGCAGTTTTACGGCGAAGTGGACGGCCACGGCTCGGTCGGGCAGGAAGTGACCGTCACGGTGGACCAGGGCTCCAGCGTGGGCGATATTGCCCGGGTACTGAAGCAGAACAATGTCATCAAGTATGACTGGCTGTTCAAGCTGTACACCAAGTACAGCGGCCGCGCCGGCGGGCTGCAGTACGGCGACTTCCAGGTACATGCCGGCATGTCCTACAATGATATCATCACCACTCTGTCGGAGCAAAAGGTGTTCCGGGATACGGTTCGGGTGACCATCCCCGAAGGCACCACGGCGGTGGGCGTGGCCCAGATCTTTGTGGACCAGGGCCTGGTGGACAGCGTGGAAACCTTCCTGAACTGTGCCGAAGGCAAGGACGGTTCGGACTTCAGCCAGTATGAATTCTGGAATCAGATTCCGGATAATGAGGGCCGCCTGCTCAAGTGCGAAGGCTATCTTTTCCCGGATACCTATGAGTTCTACTCTGATGCCAGTGTCTATGATATTGTGGACCGGCTGTACTCGGAATTCGATTCCAAGACCGCCGGCCTGATGTCCGCCATTGAAGAAAAGGGGACCACCCTGGACCAGGTAGTCATCCTGGCCTCCTTCATTCAGGAGGAAGCCGGTCTGCCTTCGGAAGACTACAAGGTCAGCGCCTGCTTCCACAACCGTCTGGAATCGGATGACCCCCTGTGGGCGGAGCATAAGCTGGAATCCAATGCCAGCAGCTATATTACCAACGACGGGGACAACAACTATCTCTGGAACTCTCCCATGGCAGAGTACATGGGCTGGCCGGAAGCCGGTGCCATCCCGGAGGAAGTTCTGGCTGCCTATGACACCTACCGCATCAGCGGTCTGCCGGCGGGGGCCATCTCCAACCCCGGTATCGATGCCATTGATGCGGCGCTGAACCCGGACGAGGAGTTTATGGCCGAAGGCTACTATTTCTTCGTGACTGGTCATCCCGGCACCGAATACGAAGGCCAGTACTTCTATGCCAAGACTGCCGACGAACATTACCAGAACTGCGTAACAGCCGGTTGGGCATGATCCCGGCCTGCCGAGGAAAGGAATCTTCCATGCTTTCACAGCCTGAACTGCTGTCCCCTGCGGGCAGCCTGGAAACTTTGAAATATGCGGTGCTCTACGGGGCGGATGCCGTGTACTGTGCGCTGCCGCAGTTTGGCATGCGTGCCGCGCCGCCGAACCTGACCAACGATGAACTGCGGGAGGGCTGCATCTTTGCCCATGCCCGCGGCCGCAGGGTATACCTGACCCTGAACACTCTGCCGACCAATGAAGAACTGGACCAGCTGCCCCAGGCCATGAAGGACGCCGCTGACGCCGGTGTGGACGCTTTCATCATTGCCGATCTGGGGGTTCTGGCTCTGGCCCAGAAATATGCCCCGGGGGTGGAGGTGCACTTTTCCACTCAGGCAGGCATCGCCAACTATGCCGCTGCCACCCAGGCATACAAGATGGGAGCCAAGCGGGTGGTGCTGGCCCGGGAACTGAGCCTGACCGACATCGCCATGATTCGGGACAATACCCCGCCGGAACTGGAGCTGGAAGCCTTTGTCCACGGTGCTATGTGCATGAGTGTGTCCGGACGGTGCCTGCTGTCCAGCTATATGACGGGACGCAGCGGCAACCGGGGCGAGTGTGCCCAGCCCTGCCGCTGGAAGTATTACCTGATGGAGGAACGCCGCCCCGGCCAGTATATGGAAATCGGCGAAAATGAGGACGGCAGCTACATTCTCAACGCCAACGACCTGTGCACGGCGCCGTTCCTTGACCTGATCTGCAAGGCGGGTGTGGACAGCCTGAAAATTGAAGGCCGGGCCAAGACCTTCTATTATGTGGCGTCGGTGACCAGTGCCTACCGTCGGGCGCTGGATACCTACCTTGCCAATCCGCAGAATGACAATTTTGAGCTGCCTGATGCAGTCATTGAGGAACTCAACCGCACCAGCCACCGCCACTACTCGCCAGGTTTCTATTTCGGAAAGGAAAAGGCCCTGCAGACTCCCAGCCATAGCTATGTGCGGGATTGGGACTTTATCGGCACGGTGGACCATTGGGAAAACGGGATTGCCGCCTGTACCCAACGCAGCAAATTCGGTGTGGGGGACACCCTGGAAGTGCTCCAGCCGGATGGTTCGGTGGTAACGCTGACTCCTTCCTGGATCAAGAACGAGGAAGGGGAAAATGTGGATGCCACGCCGCATCCGCTGATGCACTACACCATCCCCTGCGAAACGCCCTTGATGCCCTATAGTCTGCTTCGTATGCAAAAGACGGAACAATAAAAGCAAAAGAGCCGCACAGCCCTGCAAAAGGGGTCTGTACGGCTCTTTTCTATTTGGGTATATCCGGGGGCCTCTCCTGCCAAAACGCTTGCAGAGCGTCTCCCAGGGCCTGTTCCGTGTATATGGTACGAAGATGAGACCAGTGGGGCGGCATCAGACGCAGGTAATCCGGGGTGATGAAGCGGTTGTCGAACAACAGCACCACACCCCGGTCTTCCGGTGTGCGAATCAGCCGTCCGGCTGCCTGCAATACTTTGTTCATGCCGGGATACCGGTAGGCATAGTCAAAGCCGCATCCCCGGGTCTGCTCGAAATGGTCGCGGAGTTGTTCCTGCCGGGCACTGACCTGGGGTAGGCCCGGGCCTACAACCGCCACGCCGATGAGCCTGTCTCCGGCCAGGTCTACCCCTTCACCAAAGACGCCGCCCAGTACCGCAAAGCCAAGGAGACTGTGGGCGGGCGATGGAGCAAACTGTGCCAGAAATGCTGTGCGCTGTTCTTCATTCATGGCGCTTTCCTGCTTGCAGACCGCCAGTTCGGGATACCTGGTACAGAAATT
>CAUEKL010000231.1 GCA_959018215.1 uncultured Gemmiger sp. | reverse complement strand
CCACCCGCACGGTGTACTCGAACTCATAGCCGGTATCCCGCAGGCGCAGGCGGAAGGTGTACAGACCGTTTGCGGAGACGGCCAGGACGTTGCTGTCGGTGGTCTCGCCGTTCAGGCTCAGTACCTCCACGGCGGCGGGGTCGATGTTCAGGGTCACGGTGGAGGCTTCGTCCTCGGTGACAACGGTGAGCAGGTCGGCTTCGGCGGGTTTGGTCCTGTCGATCCAGGTCACTTCCGCTTCCACTTCGCCCTCGTTGCCGGCGGCATCCACCATCCGGAAGGTGTGGCTCTCGTTGTCGGTAAAGGTCCAGGTGCCTTCCGAATCATCCAGGAAGGTCACTTCCTCGTCGGCCTGCACCGTGGCGGTCACGCTGCCGTTGGTCCAGTCGGCGGGGGAGTAGAGGATGGTCGCCTTGGGCGGGGTGCGGTCGATCCAGCTGACGACGGCGTCCATGGTCTGCTCCCGGCCCAGGGAGTCGTAATACACAAAGGTGTGGGTGTCGTTGTCGGTGAACTCGTAGGTGGTCTCATCGGCCCGGCAGCCGTCGGGCAGCACCAGGGTGGCGGTGACGTTGCCCTGGGTGGGTTCCTGGGGCTCGTAGGTGATCTCCGCGGGCAGGTCGACGACCAGGGAGGGGTCCTCGTAGAAGTTCAGCATCTTGCCGCTGAAGTACATGTCCTTCTCCCCGGCATTGTTGTAATAGGTGGAGGTGGCCACGATCTTCAGGTAACGGCCCTGCACCGGTTGGTCGATGTCGATGGTCTTGAGGCTCTCGTCGTTCTTCAGGTCGGTGAAGGTCCTGACCGGCGTCCAGTCCTGCCCGTCCATGCTCACATACACTTCGCCGTCCTTCAGACGGCCGTTCTGGCCGCCGGGCAGGTAGGTCAGCCGGGTGATGGCCCGGATCTTGTCGAACTTGACGATGTAATACTTGCCGGTGTCGAAGGTGTTGAACTTGGTGTGCCAGGCGGTGTAGGCGCTGCCGTCGATGAAGTTCTTGGCGGCGTGGTCGGTGCTGGTGCTGTTCTGGCTGGAGAAGCCTTCCATGGTCACATACCGCAGGGGCAGGTACTGGCGGCCTTCCTCGTAGCTTTCGGGGGTGAAGTGGTAGGTGTACTCGGCGCTCTGCAGGTAGACGTCGTGGGCCTTGTAGCGCACGGTCACGGCGGTGCTGTCGGTAAAGCGGACGGTGCTGTCCAGCCCGCCGGGGTAATCGGCCCAGTGGGCGCCGCCGTCGGTGCTGTACTCCAGGGCGTTGGTGTCGCCGATGAGCAGATTCTCGTCGTCGTTGGCATACAGGGTCTTGGCGGTGATGGTCTTGCCCGCCTTGATATCGATGGTGTGGTTGACGTTGGTGCCGGTCAGACCCACCTTGATGTCGGTGTCGGCGGAGATGCGCCTGATCTGGTCCGGGGTCAGCTGGATCTTGTGCGCCGGGGTGTATTCAATCTCGGAACCGTCGGCGGCGGTGAACTTCTCCCAGTTGTGGCCGCCGTCCAGAGAGATGCGGACCATCAGCTCATAGGTGTCGTAGCTGGGGTCCAGCACCACGCAGCCGGCGTTGTCTCCGTCAAAGGAGAAGGTGGCCAGTTCCACGCTGCTGGAACCCAGCAGGGAGCTTGCCACGGCCCGGCAGGCGTCGGGCTGCAGGCTCTCGTTGGCGGTGGCGGCGGCCGCCTGCTTCAGGGCGTTGGTCTTCATGGTGTTCAGTTCCACAAGCACAGAACCGGTGGAGATGTGCTTGGTGATCTGCCCCAGCAGGTCCACCATGGGGGCGGGGTAGTAGGTGTAGGTCTTGATGACCAGCCGGGCCAGGTCGGCCCATTCCGCCTCGGTGGTATCGGGGTCGGCGCGGTAGGACTTGACCTTGCCGTACAGGGCGTCCAGGTTCAGGTCCAGGCATTCCAGGGAGCGGTCCAGGGCCTGCTCGTGCTTCTCGCTGCCGGCGGGGTAGACGTCGGCCACCATCTTGTACAGCCAGGACTGCAGGAAATCGTTGTAGCGGTTCAGCGCCGCCTGGGACAGCAGGATGTAGGAGGTGTTGTTGCCTCCGTCCACCTTGTTGTAGTCCATCTGGCCCCAGCCCAGCAGGATGCGGGCTTCGGCGCCGGTGTTCCAGCCCCAGCGGGTGTAGGAGGAAGCCCAGCCGGACACGTTGTTCCAGATGCTCCAGGTGCCCTGGCCCTTGTCGTTCTGGGTGTAGAGCAGGTAGGCTTCGTGGTTGGGCTGGTAGGTGTTCACCGCAGGGATCCCGTGGGTCTCGTTGATGGACAGACCCATGCCGGAAATACCCCAGCAGATGCCGCCCACTTCCATCATCATCCACAGGTGGAAGTAATCCTTCTCCCCGTAGGTCACGCCGTAGCGCAGAAAGTCATATTTGGCATTCCAGCTGTCCTTCTGGGCCGGGTCGTAGAACTTGGCCTGGCTGTAGCTGATGTTGTAGTAGCGCACAAAGGTGTAGGGGTTCAGCCGCTTGGTCAGGTTGTCGGGATATTTGCTCTCCACATATTCCCGCAGCCACAGGATCTCGGCGTCCTCGGTCTTGGAGTCCATGACGTAGCGCACCAGCTCCATGGGATAGGTCTTGAACTCATCCTTGCGCACAAAGTAGCCTTCATCGTACAGCTTCTTGAAGGTGGTGTACTTGACCACCGGGTCGGAGGGGTAGGCGTTGCCGCCGAAGCCCACCATGTAGGTGACGATGGTCTTGCAGTAGGCCACGGCGGTGGCCAGCATCATCTTTTTATAAACCAGGGCGTCGCCCTCGTTGCCGATGTCGTTCTTGGCAGCGGCGTACAGGTTGCCCAGGGCGATCAGGGTCTTGTACCCGGAACCGTTGTACAGGTTGCCCGCTTCCAGGAACAGCCGCAGCGAATCCACATCCCCCCGCAGCCAGTCCAGGGCGTCCTTCACGTTGGGCTGGGCCTTCACCGCGTTCTGGATGGACTGGTAGCCCACCCGGGCCACAAAGGCCCGCTCCAGGATCTCCTGGCGGTGCCGGGAATAGTTGTCCTCCACCGAATTCAGGGAAAGCTCGGCGTCGTACTCTTCCAGCGTCTTGAAGCCGGTGTACAGCTCGCTGCGGATGTCGTAGCCTTCCTTGAGCAGGCGCAGGTCGCCGTACACCGCGTGGTCGTTGCCGTCGGCACCGTTGGCGTCGGCATACAGCCGGATGTACCGGTATTCGCCCACCGGAATGCACAGATACTCGGCATTCTTGCCGGGGGTCAGCACGCCGGTGCGGCGCAGCTCGGTCCAGGTTCCGTTCAGGTCGTTGGAGCCGGACACGGTGAACCACACGCCGTTGCCCTTGCCGTTCTGGCTGTAGTCCACACCGGCATACAGGGACAGCTGGGTGTAGGTCTGGTTCAGCTCCCCGATGTCATAGATCAGGGTGGAGGTGGCGTGGGCGCCCATGCCCTTTTCAAACTCGGTGGGGGTGCCGTTCACCAGCAGCTGGATGGTCTTGCCGTTGGGGGCCAGGTTCTGCATCAGATTGCCGTGGCCCGCCTTGGAACCGGGCTCATAGGCCCGGTCGGACAGGAAGATGTAATCCGGGGTGCCGTCGGTCTCGTCGTCGGCTTCCTCGCTGAACAGGGCGATGCCGTCCACCTCATCGGCGGTGTCTTCCTCCCAGGCGGGACCGGACACCCCCCACAGGGCGGAAAAGTCGTCCTGCATCTCCTCCGGGTCCAGCCCGGCGGCACCGGCCATCTCGTCGGCGTCCACCACCGACTCTTCGTCCGGGGCCGGCAGTTCCGTCTCGTCCTGTTCCGCCTGTTCTGCGGGCACCGTCTCGGTGCCGGTCTCGGCAGAGGCGTCATAGGCTGCACCCACCGGTGCCGCCATCATGGAAAATGCCAGCATTGCCGCCAGCAAGCCCGCAACGGTTCTCTTCATTCTCATCTTGACCCTTTCCTGTCTGTTTTTCGTATACCCCAAACAGGAGCGCCCGGCTGCAAAACAAAGGCCGCTCAAAAAACGGAATAAATTTCCCA
>CAUEKL010000230.1 GCA_959018215.1 uncultured Gemmiger sp. | reverse complement strand
GCCGGCGTTCTGGCTCATATGCAGAAGCACCGCCGCCGTCTGGTGCCCTGCTTCGATGCCGTCAAGTGCGCCCTGGACCATGAACTGACCCCCTGCGGGGATATCGCCCATTGGACCAACCCCAAGGGCGGCTACTTCATCAGCCTGTATGTGATGCCCGGCTGCGCCAAACGTGTGGCGGAGCTGTGCAAGCAGGCCGGCCTGGTGCTGACCGGCGCGGGCGCTGCCTATCCGTACGGCCGCGATCCGGAAGATTCTCACCTGCGCATTGCGCCGACCTATCCCAGCCTGGATGAGGTCGAAAAAGCGTCTTTGCTGCTTACCGTCTGTGTGCGTCTGGCAGTTGTGGAAAAGCTGCTGGCGGAACAGGAGTAAGCTTCGGGCCCAGCGGCCCGGCATAGAAGTCCTGCCCGAGCGGGCATATTTTGGAGGTACCTAATGAACAAAAGAGGGAAGTCATGGCGCTTTTTTGCCATGGCGGCGCTGATTATTGTGTTTTCACTTTCGGCGCTCTTGGGCTTCAGTTATCAGTACGGTGACACCAAAACAACCTACCTGAAAGGCGCCGGCGACATTCGCTTCGGCATTGATATCCGCGGCGGCGTTGACGTGACCTTCATGCCGGCGGATGACATTGATGCCACCGACACCCAGATGGAAGCGGCCAAGACGGTTATTGAGGATCGTCTGGTGGGTCTGGGCATCACCGACTACGAAGCCTATGTGGACAACAACAAGGACCGCATCATCGTGCGCTTCCCCTGGAAGAACGACGAGAGCGATTTCGATCCGCAGAGTGCTATCGACGAGATCGGCACCACCGCCCAGATGGTCTTCCGCAAGGGAAGCACCGCGGACGGGGAAGAGATCCTGACCGGTGATGATGTGGATTCCGCCATGGCCGGCTATCTGCAGAACGAGGGCAACGTCGTTCAGCTGAAGTTCACCTCTTCCGGTGCGGAAAAGTTTGCGGATGCCACCACTGAGCTGGCGCCCAGCAACGGCACCATCAGCATCTGGCTGGATGATGAAAATATCAGCACCGCTTCGGTGGAGACGGCCATCACCAACGGTGAGGCCATCATCAAGGGCAGCTTCACTGCGGAAGAAGCCGCTACCCTGGCCAACCAGATCAACTCCGGTGCACTGCCTTTCGCCCTGTCTGCGGAAAGCTACTCCACCATCAGCCCGACCCTGGGCGCTCGCAGCCTGGAAGTCATGGTCCTGGCCGGCATCATTGCTTTCGTGGCAGTGGCCCTGATCATGATCATCCGGTATCGCCTGCCCGGCACCATTGCAGCCCTGTCCCTGTTCGGCCAGGTGGCTGCCACCCTGGCTGTGGTTTCCGGCTACTTCCCGGTCTTTTCCGGTTCTACCCTGACCCTGCCCGGCATTGCCGGTATTATCCTGGGTATCGGCATGGGCGTTGACGCAAACGTCATTACTGCCGAGCGTATCCGGGAGGAACTGGGCAAGAAGAAGACCCTGGACGGTGCGCTGACCAACGGCTTCAAGATGGGCCTGACCCCCATCATTGACGGCAACGTGACCATCGTCATCGTGGCTGCCATCTTGATGGGCGCTTTCGGCCCCACCGACGGCTTCTGGGCCAAGGTCTTTACCCCGGTCTTCGGCTGGTTCGGACCTTCCACCGCCGGCACGATTTACTCCTTCGGCTTTACCTTGCTGACCAGCGTACTGCTGAACTTTGTGTTCGGCGTCTTTGCCACCCGTGTGATGCTGCGCGGTGCGTCTGCCATCAAGGCTCTGCGCAATCCCTGGCTGTACGGCGGCGCCAAGTCCGGTGAGACCCCGCCGTATAAGGTTCCCCACATCAACTTCGTGGGCAACCGCAAGAAGTACTACATCTTCTCCTCTGCCATTATCGTCATTGTGCTGGTGTACAGCCTGGTGTTCGGCGTCTCCATGGACGTGGAATTCAAGGGCGGCGTTGTGCTGACCCTGGGCTATGAGAACAGTTTGGATCTGGATGCTGTGGAGAGTGCTGTCAGCGCCAATGTGGGGCAGAGCAATCTGAACCTGCAGACCGGTACCGATATTACCGGCCGTCAGACCCTGACCGTGACCCTGCCCGGCAGCGAGAACCTGTCCACCGATGAGATGGACAGCCTGCTGACCAGCCTGAACGAGCAGTTCCCGGACAACGCTTTTGAAGAAAACGAAATCAGCAACGTGAATCCCACCATTGGCAAGGAATTCCTGTTCAAGAGTCTGGTGGCTGTGGTCACTGCCTGTGTCCTGATTCTGCTGTATGTGGCGTACCGCTTCCGCAAGGTGGGCGGTCTGCAGGGCGGTGCTACCGCTATTGTGGCCTTGCTGCATGATATGTTCGTGGTCTTCGGCGTGTTTGCCATTCTGCGCATTCCTCTGAACGGCAACTTCATTGCCGCTATGCTGACCATCCTGGGCTATTCCATCAACGATACCGTCGTTATCTACGACCGTATCCGCGAGAATACCGCCTTGTACGGCAAGCGCCGTATGCCGCGTGCAGAGTTGGTCAACCTGTCCATCAACCAGAGCTTCGGCCGTTCGCTGATGACTTCTATCACCACCTGTGTGGCGCTGGGTATTGTCTGCGTGGTTTCCGTGGTCTTCAAGCTGGACAGCATCTTCACCTTTGCGCTGCCGCTGCTGTTCGGTATGATCAGCGGTGTGTACAGCACGGTCTGCATTGCCAGCCAGCTGTGGCTTGATTGGCAGAATAAGACCAATCCGGAAGCGGTTAAGAAAAATGCCTGAGCTGCTTCGGCTGCCAGGTTTTGCTGCACCCTGAATGGGGCGCAAGCTTCCCCGAAACCAAGACAGGAGGGATTGCCATGAAATGTCCGTACTGCGGCGCGATAGATTCCAAGGTGATCGATTCCCGCCCCACCGAAGACGGCGAAAAGATCCGCCGTCGCCGCGAATGCCTGAGCTGCAAAAAACGGTTCACGACCTATGAGATCGTGGAGACGGTACCCCTGATGGTGGTCAAAAAAGACCATTCCCGGGAAGTCTTTGACCGCCAGAAGCTGCTCAACGGTATGCTGCGTGCCTGTGAAAAGCGCCCGGTCAGCTTCCAGCAGTTGGATGCTGCGGTCAGCCGCATTGAACAGATGCTGCTGAACTCCTATGATCGGGAGGTTTCTTCCATTCACATCGGCGATCTGGCCATGGAGCAGCTCAAACAGCTGGATGATGTGGCTTATGTGCGGTTTGCTTCGGTTTACCGCCAGTTCAGCGACGTGAATACTTTTATGGAAGAGCTCAAGGATATGCTGGACAATCGCTCCAAAATGAACGGAAACTGATTCCAAACAAGCAAAAAAGGCGGCCCGCCTGCGGTATGCAGACGGGCCGCCTTTTTTGCTCATATTTCCCCGATGCCTGGGCAGACTGAAAAGGGAAAGGACGGGGATACTCATGCCGCAACAGCAAGACAAACTGGCCCAGAGCCTGCAGGCCAACAAGGATTTTTTGCAGACCTGCTTCGGTGATTCTCTGGATTATTACTGCAAGGACCTGAGGATGGGAAATGTGCACTGTTGTATAGCTCTTTTTACAGGGCTTTCCTCCCCGGAAAAACTGACGGTGATGGCCTTGTCTTTGCTGGAACAGGAGAAAGCAGAGTTTCAACACGGCGCCCAGCTCTGCCGGTATCTGCTGACTCAGAGCCGGATTCCTACCGAAAGTACGCCCATCACCACCCGGACCGTGCTGGTCGAGCGTTTGGCCAACGGACTGGCGGTCCTGCTGATTGACGGCTGCGCCTGTGCGGTGGGAATATCCACCCAGGAGATGCCGCAGCGGTCGGTATCCAATCCGGGTGGGGAAGGCAACATGCACGGCCCGCAAGAGGCTTTCACCGAAATGCTGCGCAGCAATGTTTCGCTATTGCGGCGGCAGTTTCGCACCGCCACCTTTGTGGCCGAGCTGCATATTGCCCAAACCCATGCCAAGACTGAATATTGCCTTTGCTACGATAAGGAACGGGCACCCGCCG
>CAUEKL010000229.1 GCA_959018215.1 uncultured Gemmiger sp. | reverse complement strand
ACCCTCAGCATTGAAAAGGTCCTCGGCCGCCAGATCATCGACTCCCGGGGAAACCCCACCGTGGAGGCGGAAGTCCGCCTGTCCGACGGCACCGTGGGCCGGGGCGCAGCCCCCAGCGGCGCCTCCACCGGCGAGTTCGAGGCCCTGGAGCTGCGGGACGGGGACAAGTCCCGCTACGGCGGCAAGGGGGTGACCAAGGCGGTGGAGAACATCAACACCGTCATCAACGATGCCCTGGCCGGCATGGATGCTTCGGACATCTATGCCGTTGACGCGGCCATGATCGCCGCCGACGGTACCAAGGACAAATCCAACCTGGGCGCCAACGCCATCCTGGCCGTGTCCATCGCCTGCGCCCGGGCCGCCGCAGCAGCGCTGGACATTCCGCTGTACCGCTTTTTGGGCGGCGTCAACGCCAACCGCCTGCCGGTGCCCATGATGAACATCCTCAACGGCGGTGCCCACGCAGCCAACACGGTGGATGTGCAGGAATTCATGATCATGCCCGCCGGTCTGCCCTCCTTCTCGGAAGGTCTGCGCGCCTGCACCGAGGTCTTTCACGCTCTGCAGGCCCTGCTCAAGAGCCGGGGCCTGGCCACCGCCGTGGGGGATGAGGGAGGCTTTGCCCCCGACCTGTCCAGCGACGAGGAAGCCATCCAGGTCATTCTGGAGGCCATCGAACAGGCGGGCTACACCCCCGGCAAGGACTTTGTGCTGGCCATGGACGCCGCCGCCAGCGAGTGGAAGAGCGGCAAAAAGGGCGGGTACAAGCTGCCCAAGTGCGGCAAGACCTACACCTCCGCCGAGCTGGTGGCCCACTGGAAGGACCTGACCGACAAGTATCCCATCTGGTCCCTGGAGGACGGCCTGGATGAGGAAGACTGGGAAGGCTGGCAGCTGCTGACCAAGGAACTGGGCGGCAAGGTCCAGCTGGTGGGGGACGACCTCTTTGTCACCAACACCGAACGCCTGGCCAAGGGCATTGCCCTGGGCTGCGGCAACTCCATCCTCATCAAGCTGAACCAGATCGGCTCGGTGTCCGAGACCCTGGAGGCCATCAAGATGGCCCACAAGGCCGGGTACACCGCCATCTCCTCCCACCGTTCCGGGGAGACCGAGGACACCACCATCGCCGACCTGGCTGTGGCCTTGAACACCTGCCAGATCAAGACCGGCGCCCCCAGCCGCAGCGAGCGGGTGGCCAAGTACAACCGGCTGCTGCGCATCGAGGAGCAGCTGGGCGCGGGTGCCGTCTATCCCGGATTCGGGGCCTTCAACGTCCGGCGCTGAAAAACCAGGGCTGTGAAAAAATAACAGGAGGGTCTGCTTCCCTGGCGGGGGGCAGGCCTTCCTTTTTGTGAGGAAAAACTGTGACATGACTTGACATTGTTACAGGCATCCACCATAATAAAAAGAAATGAGTGAATTTGGCGGAGGAGAAACCGTTTATGACCGATTTCTGTGGGATGTCCCGGCAACTGTGGCATATCTACCTGTTCCACCGTACCCCGGAGGATTTCACCCGCCTGTATCCGCTCATCGACCCGGCCTGTGTGGTCATCGGGACCGGAAAACATGAGTTCTACACTTCCGGCGAACAGCTGATGCAGGCCCTGAACGAAGAGTGCTCTCAGACCGAGAACATCGAATTTGTGCTGCTGGACGAGTGGTATCAGGACTGCGCCATGAGCCCGGATTCCCACCTGGTATACGGCGGGTTCCACGTCCGGGACGGGCAGGACGATGCCGGCATGGATATGGACGTGCGGTTCAGTGTGGTGTATGCCCGGCGGGGGGACGACTGGAAGATCGTGCACATCCACCAGTCGGTACCCTACAAGGAACAGGCTTACGGGGAATTCTACCCCAAGACCCTGAGTGAGAAGATCCGGGAGACCCAGCGCCTGGCCGCCCGCATGACCGAGCTGGCCAACACCGACCCGGTGACCGGGCTGTACAACCACCGGGCCTTTTTTGAACAGTGCGAAGCCCGGCTTCAGGAAAAGACGCTGTACCTCATGGTGCTGGACCTGGATGATTTCAAGCTGGTCAATGATACCTTCGGACATCTGGCCGGGGATGAGGTGCTCAAGCAGGTGGGACGCCTGCTCCACGAGGCCACTCGCCGGGTGGATGTGCTGGGCCGTGTGGGCGGCGATGAATTCGCCGTGCTCTGCCCGGGGGTCTCCTCCGATGAAATTGCCATCCGCATCGCCCAGCGTATCATCGGCAAGATCAACGAGAGTGCCGGGGCCACCATCGGGCGGCCGGTGCACATCTCCATCGGCATTGCCGCCAAGCAGCCGGACGACACGGTGCGGGGGCTGTTCCAGCGGGCGGATGAGGCGCTGTATGCGGCCAAGCACAAGGGCAAGAACGCCTGTGCCCTCTACGCCCCCACGATTTGAATACGGATAAAAGGACCGACGCTTTAAGCGCCGGTCCTTTTTGTATGCATCCGGTGGAACTCCATGAGACTTTTGGCCTTTCTGCAGCGTATTGAGGAGTGAAAGCGAAAAAATCCGAAGAAAATGTAACGTTTGTCCGGCAAATGCCACTGAATATATAACAGGGATGGATGATTTTGTCACAAACGGAAACAAGTCGGACACAAACCGCCGGTATACTACCAAGTACACCGCGGAAACTCCCCGCACCACCCGCTCAGGAAGTACAAAAGAGGTGACCCCCATGCCCCGGCAGCAGCCCATGTCCCATGCAAGCAGGATTCAGTATCGCCGGCCTCAGGCGCCCGCGCCCTACCGTGCCCCCCGCATGGCAGGCGCCGCCCGGCCCGGCCGTCCGGCGCAGTCTGCCCGGGGAGATTGGTATGCCATGCGCCGTCGCCGCCGCCGGACCCGGCGGTTGGTACGTTTCGGCGTGCTGGCGGCTTTGCTGTGTGTGGCGGCCGCCGTGGTGTTTTTCCTGGTTCCCTCGGTGGAGCGGATCTTTGCGGAGGAATCCGCCCAGCTGCCCGCCGATGCCCCGGCCACAGCCAAGGCGGTGGCCGCCCCCGAAGAGACCCTGCCCATTGTGGCCATCGACCCCGGCCACGGCGGGGTGGACCGCGGGTCGGAAGGCCCCGGATTCGGGGAATATGAGATGACCTGGCGCACCGCCAACGATCTGGCCGACCTGCTGGAGGCGGACGGACGGTTTACTCCCTACCTGACCATCACCGAGGAGGAAAGCCAGAACCCGGACTGCGCCCGCATCAAGCCCAGCGAGCGGGCCCAGCGGGCTGCCGCCCAGGGGGCGCAGCTGCTGCTGTCCATCCACGGCAATTCCGATTCCAGTGCCGGTACCTCCGGGTACGAGTGTTATGCCATTCCCCCGGGCGACGCCAACCATGAGGAAAGCCTGCGTTTTGCCCGCTGCCTGACCCAGGGCTTCGGCAATCTGGGCCAGCGGCTGCGGGGGCTGGACGGGGTGCGGTACTTATATTACGGCGACAACGACGAAAAGCTGCTCTACGAATCCGACGATACCACCGTCCACGACGACCCCACCTTCGGCGTGCTGGAATATGCCCAGTGCCCGGCGGTGCTGTCCGAACAATGCTTCCTCACCAACAGCGCCGACGTGGACCTGCTGGCGGATGAGGACGGCTGTCAGCGAGCGGCACAGCTTTATTACGAGGCCATCTGCAGCTGGTTCCAGCTGGAACCCAACCAATCCTGAGATTCCCGCATAACGCGCTTCTTTTTCTGTGTGGCCGGGGAAGTCCCCCAACCATCCCCGGCAAAAGCCCTCCGTGACGGACAACACGGAGGGTTTTCTTTTGTAAAACCGGAAGAAAACGCCGGGAATTGGGCAAACTCTCGACAAGGAACCCTATATATGGTATATTGTGGGAAAGGCGGCCCGGTGCAACGGACCGCCGGCAAGGAGAACAAAACCATGAGTGATAATATGTATGATATGGCTGTGGTAGGCGGCGGCCCGGGCGGCTGCACCGCCGCCCTGTACGGGCTGTCTCTTATACACATCTCCGAGCCCACGAGACATGCGCAGATCTCGTATGCC
>CAUEKL010000228.1 GCA_959018215.1 uncultured Gemmiger sp. | reverse complement strand
CGACGGCCTTCTCCCCGGTCTGGGGACCGGGGAGCAAGGAATGGATTTAATACCATTGCCCGGGAACAAATGCTGGCCGGAGGCATCCGTTAAGGTAGCACCCAACCCAGGCACGCTCTTCCCCTTTTGCCAGCGGCCTTTTGGCCACGCTATTTTAATCCATTCCTTGCTCAGGCCCCCCAGGGCCTGAGTAGGCCGTCGTAAGGTGGCCGCATTCCCCGGGTCCAGGGCCGCAGCCCTGGTCGGCGTCCACCGCCTCGAAACGGTGGCGGTTTTTCCGTCGCTTTTTGGCGGCAAAAAGCGACAACTCTCCGGTAATATGCCGTTACCCCGGCAGCCGCCTGCCTTAAAAACAACTACCCCGGCAGACACCCGTCTGCCCAAAACAGGAGGAACATCATGCACCATCCCGCCTTCGACCGAATCCAGCTGCGCAACACCCTGCTGCTGGTCCTGGGCGCCCTGATCTGGGGCGTCGCCTTTGTGGCCCAGAGCGTGGGCAGCGGCTATGTGGGGGCCTACACCTTTCTAGCCGCCCGCAGCTGGCTGGCCTGCGCCTTTCTGCTGGGGTTGATGTTCGTGCGCCACGGCATCCGCCGCCGTCAGGGCTCCCGCCTGCCTTTCTGGATCAAGCCCCGGACCCTGATCTGGGGCGGGGTGTTCTGCGGCACCGCCCTCTTTGCGGCCTCCGCCGCCCAGCAGATGGGCATCGGCACCACCAGCACCGCCAAGGCGGGTTTTCTCACCGCCCTGTATGTGGTGCTGGTCCCGGCTCTGGGCCTCTTCGCCGGGCGGCGCCCCGGGGCCAAGCTGTGGGTCTGCGTTCTCATCAGCGTGGCCGGGCTGTATCTGCTGTGCATGGCCGGGCGGGACACCCTCTCCCTCACCGGCGGGGAATGGCAGCTGCTCCTGTGCGCCCTGCTCTTCAGCTTCCAGATTTTGCTGGTGGACCACTTCGGCCCGCTGCTGGACGGCGTCCAGCTCAGCTTTGCGGAGTTCCTCATGACCGCGGTGCTCTCCACCATCTTCATGTTCCTCTTTGAGGCCCCCACCCTGGACCAGCTGGCCGGGGCGGCGGTGGCCATCGCCTACTGCGGCATTCTGTCCAGCGGGGTGGGCTACACCCTGCAGATCATCGGCCAGAAGAACCTGGACCCTACCATCGCCAGCCTGGCCATGTGTCTGGAAAGTGTTTTCAGCGCCCTGGCCGGGTGGCTGGTGCTGCACCAGACCCTCACCCCCGTGGAGACCGCGGGCTGCTGCCTGATGTTTGCGGCCATCGTGGGGGCCCAGCTTCCCGGGCGCAAACCCGCCGCAAAGCCCGCCGCCGAACCTGCACCCCGTTCCTGAAACCCGGCGGGGGCTTTTCAACAGCGGCAATTTCCTGTACAATGAATGACAAACGCCCCGCCCGGCGGGGAAAAGGAGGCGGCGGCCTGTGTGGCACCCCATCAAGCACTATAAAACCATCCACCACCACAAGATGCTGGTCATGCGCAACTGTTTCCGGTGCGGACTGTACCGCCAGGGCCTGCTCCATGACCTGAGCAAGCTGTCTCCGGTGGAATTCCTGGCCGGGGCCAAGTACTGGCAGGGCAGCTGCAGCCCCAACAACGCCCAGCGCAAGGCCGAAGGCTACAGCGCCGCCTGGCTGCACCACAAGGGCCGGAACAAGCATCATCTGGAATACTGGATCGACTATTCCCCCAGCGGAGACCACGCCATGGCGGGGATGCGGATGCCCGAGCGGTATGTGGCCGAGATGATCTGTGACCGCATTGCCGCCAGCCGCAACTATATGGGGGAAAAGTACACCGACGCTTCGGCGTGGGAGTACTACGCCCGCAGCAAGGATCACTATATCATGCACCCGGACAGCCGGGCGCAGCTGGAAACCGCCCTTTCCATCCTGCGGGATGAAGGGGAGGACGCCTGCTTTGCCTATGTGCGCACCAGGCTGCTGGGCAAGGCGAAGTGAAATCAGAGGGGAGAGAGCCAATATGTCTTTTGAGCGTGTACAGCAGTATCTGGAACAATTCGGTCTGGCCGACCGGGCCATGAACCTGTCGGAATGCAGCGGCACGGTGGCCCAGGCCGCCGCCGACCTGGGCTGTGAGGAAGCCCGCATCGCCAAGACCATGGCCTTCCTCACCAAGGAAGGGGCCATCCTGGTGGTCATGGCCGGGGACGCCAAGGTGAACAACAGCCTGTACAAGGCAAAATTCGGCACCAAGGCAGTGATGATCCCCCCCGACAAGCTGCCCGAGCTGGTGGGCCATCCCATGGGCGGGGTCTGCCCCTTCGACCATGTGGCCGGGGTGCCCGTCTACCTGGACGAAAGCCTGCGCCGGTTCGACATCGTCTACCCTGCGGCGGGCACCGATCACAGCGCCGTGCGGCTGACCATCCCCGAGCTGGAACGGTCGGTGCAGGAGTTTGCAGGCTGGGTGAACATCGGCAAGGGCTGGCAGGACTGAGGCCGGGATACACAAGAAACGGGACGGGGTTGCACCCGTCTTTTTTTGTTGCTGCAGCGGTGTTGCCCGGGCCTTTTCAAACCGGGGAAATATGTGGTATAGTAAGCAGTAGGAAAACCACCGTCCTGCCGGGCCTTGTTCCCGGCGAGGGCGGATCATATTGATAAGGAGCGTTTTACTATGGCAAAGTATCTGATCTTCACCGACTCCACCGGTGACCTGACCCCCCGCCCTGGTGGAGCAGACCGGGCTGCAGGTGCTGCCCATGACCTTCACCCTGGACGGTGCCACCTACCGCAACTACCCCGACGGCCGGGAAATGCCCCTTTCGGAATTTTACAGCAAGCTGCGCAGCGGCAGCATGTCCACCACCAGCCAGGTGACCCTGGCCGACTTTGAGGACGCCTTCACCCCGGTGCTGGAACAGGGTACCGACATTCTCTACCTGGCCTTTTCCAGCGGTCTGTCCGGCACCTACCAGGCGTCCAACCTGGCCGCCCAGGAGCTGATGGAAAAGTTCCCCGACCGCCGCATCATCAGCGTGGACTCCCTGCAGGCCAGCATGGGCGAAGGTCTGTTCACCTACCTGGTGGCCAACTACGCCAAGGGCGGCGCCACCCTGGAGGAAGCCGCCGACTACGCCCGCAAGCTGGCGCCGTCGGTCTGCGCCTGGTTCACGGTGGACGACCTGATGTTCCTCAAGCGGGGCGGCCGGTGCAGCGGCGCCGCCGCCGTGGCGGGCACGTTGCTGGGCATCAAGCCGGTGCTGCATGTGGACGATGAAGGACACCTGATCCCCATGGAGAAGGTCCGGGGCCGCCGTGCCAGCCTGGACGCCCTGGTCAAGCATTACCAGGCCACCGCCCTGGACGTGACCGGGGGCACGGTGTTCCTGAGCCACGGGGATTGCCGCGCCGACTGCGATTATGTGGCGGACAAGCTGCGGGCCCTGGGCGTGAAGGACCTGCACATCGGGGATATCGGCCCGGTCATCGGCGCCCACAGCGGCCCCGGCACCGTGGCGCTGTTCTGGGTGGGCAGCAAACGGTGATTGCCTGATACAACAATAAGGCCCCGGACGGGGGGAGAGTTTCTCCCTGTCCGGGGCGTTTTGTTTTGTTGGATGCTGCCCGGTTCATGCCTCCCCTGTGTAAGGGGAGGTGCCGCGCTCTTTCCCTTCATGCCTCCCCTGTGCAAGGGGAGGTGCCGCGCAGCGGCGGAGGGGTTGTTTTACCCCGTTGCTGCCGGGTGTAACGGCTGCTTGCCGTTATGTCCTTCCTTTTGTGACCAAAAGGAAGCGAAAAGTCCCACCGTTTCGATGCGGTGGACGCCGACCAGGGGTAAACCCCTGGACCCGATGCGGCCACCTCACGACGGCCTACTCAGGCCCTGGGGGGGGCCTGAGCAAGGAGGGGATTAAAATGACGTGGCCGGAAGGCCGTTGGTAAGGCAGAAAAGCGTGGCTGGTTCAGCCACGACCTTGCCCCAAGCCTCCCCTGTGTAAGGGGAGGTGCCGCGCTCTTTCCCTTCATGCCTCCCCTGTGCAAGGGGAGGTGC
>CAUEKL010000227.1 GCA_959018215.1 uncultured Gemmiger sp. | reverse complement strand
TCCAGCTTGTAGGAAGGAATGCCGTAGGTCAGCATGCCGCCGGGCTTCCGGTTCTTTTCAAACACGGTGGGATGGTAGCCCTTTTCGGCCAGGTAGTAGGCGCAGGAAAGGCCCGCCGGACCGGCGCCGATGATGGCGACCTTCTCGCTGAAGCCGCCCCGGTTGGAAGGCGGGTTGATGGGCGGGACGTAACGGGTAGCCGCTTCCAGGTCCTGCTGGGCGATAAACTTCTTCACCTCATCAATGGCCACCGCCTGGTCCACGGTGCCGCGGGTGCAGGCATCCTCGCAGCGGCGGTTGCACACCCGGCCGCATACTGCCGGGAAGGGATTTTCCCGCTTGATGAGGGCCAGGGCTTCGGTGTAACGGCCCTGGGCGGCCATCTTCAGGTACCCCTGCACCGCGATGTGGGCGGGGCAGGCCGTCTTGCAGGGGGCGGTGCCGGTGTCGTAGCAGTTGATGCGGTTGTTGTCCCGGTAGTTGATATCCCACTTTTCCGGGCCCCACTTGACATTGTCGGGCAGTTCCTGGCGGGGATATTCCACCGGGCCGTGGCTGGTACACAGCTTCTGGCCCAGCTTGACCGCACCGGCGGGGCAGTACTCCACGCAGCGGCCGCAGGCCACACAGTTTTCCGGGGTGACATGGGCCACATAGGCGGAGCGGCTCATGTTGGGGGTGTTGAACAGCTGGCTGGTGCGCAGGGCGTTGCAGATGTTCACGTTGCAGTTGCAGATGGCAAAGATCTTGTTTTCGCCGTCGATGTTGGTGATCTGATGCACAAAGCCGTTGTCTTCGGCCCGCTTCAAAATGCGCATGACCTCGTCGTAATCCACATAGTGGCCCTTTTTGGTCTCCACCAGGTAGTCGGCCATGTCGCCCACGCCGATGCACCAGTCCTCCGGGTCGTCGCCGCAGCCTTCCCCCATGCGGGCCCGGGACATACGGCAGGAACAAGGGCTGGCGGCATACTTGCCGTCGTACTTTTTCAGCCAGTGGGAGATGTGCTCGATGTCCACCGACTGGTTTTCGGTCTCGATGGCCTTTTCCACCGGAATGACGTGCATGCCGATGCCTGCGCCGCCCGGGGGGACCATGGCGGTGATGTGCTCCAGCGGCAGGAAAGTCATCCGCTCAAAGAACGCGGTGACTTCGGGGTTGTTTTCGATCTGGCTCTTCTGCATATTGAAGAACTCGGCACTGCCGGGTACAAACATAGGCAGCACATACTGCTTTTCGTGGCGCTCGTTCTCCCAGTTGTATTCCAGCAGGCCCACGTAGCTCATCTGGTACAGCAGGGGCTCCAGCTCTTCGGCGGATTTGCCGGTGACCTTGACCAGCTCGGGCAGGGTCATGGGTTTGCGGACCTTCATCTTCAGGGCCACATCCGCCATCTCGTCGGTAATCAGCCCCGCCAGGCCCCAGTATTCCGGGTCTTCGGCGGTGAGGGGACGCAGTTTGGCCGGGATGCGGTCAGTGATCTTCTGGCCCAGTTTGAGGATCTTTTCCCGGGGCTTTTCGTCCTTGGGGATCTGGAAGGGCAGTTTGCTCTCGTCCAGAGGGAAATGGGTCTGGCTCATGGTCGTTTCCTTTCTGTATAGTGTCTTACTGCTTGTCCGGGGTTTTCCAGGCGGCGACCTGGGCGCGCAGCCAGTCGGCCCACTGGTCAATGCCCTCGCCGGTGCGGGCGCAGATGGGAATGACCTTGGCGTCGGGGTTGCGCATGCGGATGTACTCCTTGCACTTATCCATATCGAAATCAAAGTAGGGCATCACGTCGGTCTTGTTCACCAGCACCACATCGCAGACGGTGAACATCAGCGGATACTTCAGGGGTTTGTCGTGGCCTTCCGGCACCGAGAGGATCATGGCATTCTTCACCGCGCCGGTATCGAACTCCGCCGGACAGACCAGGTTGCCCACATTTTCCAGAATGGCCAAGTCCACATCCTCCAGCCCCAGGCCCTCCAGGCCCTGGCGGGTCATGTCGGCGTCCAGATGGCACATGCCGCCGGTGTGCAGCTGGATGGATTTGGCACCGGTCTCGGCGATAGCCCTGGCATCCACATCCGAGTCGATGTCCGCTTCCATGACCCCGATGCGCATCTCGTCCTTCAGGGCCTCTATGGTGCGCCGCAGGGTGGTGGTTTTGCCCGACCCCGGTGAGGACATGAGGTTGAGCAGGAATACCCCCTTCTCCTTCAGCTGACGGCGGACCTCATCGGCTTCGCGGTCATTGGAGGCAAACACACTCTGTTTGATCTCCAGAATTTTTACCTTTTCCACGGGAATCGTCCTTTCTCTGTTTGTGGTTCTGCCACGGGCCGCCATAACTGCCAACGGCACACTTTCTTTTGTGAATAGTTTAACGCTCTTTGTCCAAATGGTCAACCGGGCCGGACCATTTCCGTGAATATAGAAAAAGCAAGGCTTTTTATTTGGTGAAATGTATGATAAAATTCTTATATGGTATGTGGTATGGCCACAGCCCAGGAAGGAGAGCTGTGATGGAATTTGAAAAACTGTCTGCCCCCAGCCTGAAAGATTTGTTTATCCAGCAACTGCAGCGGATGATCTTGTCCGGTGAGCTGGCCGTGGGTACGCCTCTGCCCCCTGAGCGGGACCTGGCCCAGCAGATGCAGGTAAGCCGGGCGGTGGTCAACGGCGGCATGGCCGAACTGGCCAAGCAGGGCTTTGTGGAGGTGCGGCCCCGGCAGGGCGCCGTGGTGGCGGATTACCGCCGCCGGGGCAACCTGAGCACCCTCATTGCCATCATGGAATACCAGGGCGGCGTGCTGGGCAAGGAGGAAGTGCAGTCCATTCTGGAGGTGCGTCTGGCTCTGGAACATCTGGCGGTGGCCAATGCCATCGACCGTGCTTCCGATGAAGATCTGGAAAAGCTAGGCCGCCTTCTGGCCGCCATTGCCCAGAGCACGACCCCCGCCCAGGCAGCCGAAGCAGCCTGGACATACCAGCACGAGCTGGCCCTGGTGAGCGGCAACAGTATCCTGCCCCTGATCTACTATTCCTTCAAGCCGCCGGTCATCACCTTGTGGACGCGGTTCTGCCGGTTGTACGGCATCGGGGCGCTGTGCCGGAATACCGAAAAATTGTACGATCTCATCTGTGCCCGGGACAAGGAAGGCGCCGCCCGGTGGATTGACGAATACCTGGGGCAGGCCATTTCGGGCAGCCAGCAGATCTACAGTGAATAAACAGGACCACGGGAAAGAGGGAGAATCCGATGAATATCCAATGTCTGGACCGGCACTGCGCGGTCATCGACAAACGGGATGTGGTACACTTTTTTGATGAACAGGCCCCCGGCTGGGACCGGGACCTGATTGTGGACAAGGCCAAAATCAATCTGATTCTGGATGCAGCGGGCATCCGCCCCGGCGTGCGGGTGCTGGACGTGGCCTGCGGTACCGGGGTTCTGTTCCCCTTTTACCGGCAGCGGCAGGCAGCCGATGTGCTGGCGGTGGATATATCCCCCGAAATGGCCAAACTGGCAGCCAAAAAGGCCGGGCCGTCCCTCCGGGTCGTATGCGGGGATATCGAGACCCTGCCGGGCACCGGGGACTTCGACTGCTGCGTGGTGTACAACGCTTTTCCCCATTTTCCCGACCCGGCAGGGCTGGTGGCCCACCTGGCCGGCTTTCTGAAACCGGAGGGGCGGCTGACAGTGGCTCACAGCATGAGCCTTGAACAGCTGAACCGGCACCATGCCGGGCGCGCCGCCAAAGTATCCATGGGGATGCTGCCTGCTGCGGACCTGGCGGAACTGTTCAGCCGGTGGTTTACGGTGGATACAGTCCTCTCCGACACGGAAAAATACATCGTTTCAGGTATCCGGAAAGCAAAATAACAGCCAAAAGAGGCGGCCCCTGCGGGGGCCGTCTCTTTTGTATGAAAGGGAGCTTGCAGCGCAACCGGGGCATTTTGGTTTCCCTTATTCATCGGCGGCCGCATCGAAGCTGCCGGTGGTATCCAGGGTGATGGACGACTGCCGCCGCACCGAGGTTCCCGCCGCCGGGTACAGGCT
>CAUEKL010000226.1 GCA_959018215.1 uncultured Gemmiger sp. | reverse complement strand
GACAGCTGATCTGTTTTTCCTGTTTGTGGATGCGCTGCAAAAGGCAGCTGCGCTGTTTGGCCAGCAGGCGCATCTGCTCCCGCTGTTCCCCCGCCTGCCAGCAGCTCAAGAATTCCTCCGCCGCCTGGGGGGCAAACCCTGCGTCCTTCAGATTCTGGCGCACCGTTTCGGGGGTGAGTTCCTGTGTTTCCATCCGGCCGTCCTCCCGTCCGTTCCGGCGGGCTTTTGCAGGCCCGCTTTCTGTCTGTACCCAGTGTAGCCCCGCCCGATGAAAATAGCAAATACTTATATTTTATACTTTGAAATGCCTTGCAAGCATACCATATTTCTGCTAGGATAGGTGTATCAGCTACAGACGGGAGGATTTTGCCATGGAATTGCGGGTACTGCGGTATTTTCTGACCATTGCCCGGGAGGGTAACATCACCAATGCGGCCAACGCCCTGCATGTCACCCAGCCCACCCTGTCCCGCCAGATCCGGGATCTGGAGGAGGAACTGGGGCAGCAGCTGTTTGTGCGCAGCAGCCACAGCGTGACTCTGACCCCCGAAGGGATGCTGCTGCGCAAGCGTGCCGAAGAAATCCTTGATCTGGTGCAGAAGACCGAACAGGAGTTTGCCCAGACGGAGGAAGCGATTTCCGGAGAGGTGTACATCGGGGCCGGGGAAACGGTGGGGGTGCATTATCTGACCCAGGCGGCCCGGCAGCTGCAGGAATCCTACCCGGATATCCGGATCCACATTTCCAGCGGCGACGCCACCGACGTGCGGGAGGATCTGGACAAAGGGCTCATCGACTTCGGACTTTTGTTTGCCCCGGTGGATCTGTCCCGGTACAATGTGATCCACCTTCCCTACCAGGACACCTGGGGCGTTCTGATGCGCCGGGACAGTCCCCTGGCACAGAAGGAGACCCTGCGGTTGTCCGACCTGAAGGGACAGCCGCTGATTGTTTCCCGGCAGATGTACCGGACCAGCCGGCTGCAGGAATGGTTCGGGGAAGTGGGCGGGCAGCTGCAGGTGACCGGCACCTACAACCTGGTTTACAACGGGTCCCTGATGGTGGAGGACGGCATGGGCTATGCCGTATGCCTGGACGGCATCATCAACGTGACCGGGGACAGCCCGCTGTGTTTTCGTCCGCTGGAACCCCGCCGGCAGGCGGACATGTACATCGTATGGAAAAAATACCAGATCTTCTCCCCTGCCGCCGAACGTTTTCTCAATGTGCTGCGGGAGATCGAGAAGGCCTGAGGGCCGTTGACCGGCACAAGCCCCCCTCAGGCAGGTCCGCCGCAGACAAAACAAAAGAGAGATTGCCTACCCTTTTTTCCGGGAAAGGCAATCTCTCTTTTTTGGTTGTACCGGCTGGGCTGCCCTGTTGCTTCTGCAAAGGCAGTTTCCGTACAAGGGGTTACTGTTCTTCGGCGCGGGCCATGGCCAGCTGGAAGTCCTTGGTATCGGTGAAGATTTCGTTGGTGTAGGGGTTCTTCTTCTGCTCGATGGAGCGCTTGATGATGATGGCCAGCACAATAACGTTGGCAGCCAGCGCCAGCAGCGCGATGACGCCCTGCATGGTGGGATCGGCCGCCGTGGGATGGGTGGCCGGGTCCATCACGCCGTCCACATACAGCACGGGGATGGTGGCAAAGACGCCCTGATCCTGGAACAGCGGGAATACCTGGGCAAACATGCACCACAGGGCCAGGGTATTGGCACGGTTCTGGATCCAGCCGCCCTTGTTCCACAGGGCGTTGGCAAAGGTGGGCGCCAGCAGCAGGGCCAGGCCGCAGTACCAGGCATGGGTGGGCAGGTTATTGTAGGTGTACTCAAAGTTCCACAGGTCGTAGGCAACGATGTAGAAGATGGTCATATCCGGCCAGAGCATATCCTTCTGTTTCTTGGAGGAATAGATGCCCCACCAGCCGGTCATGCACAGGATGTTCAGGATACCGGCGATGCCGTTGACCCAGTTCCACCAGCCGCCGTAGACCCAGACTTCCTCGCTGGACAGCCACCAGCGGCTGCCGGTTTCGGCCAGGGCCATGGCGCCGCGGATACCGGATTCAAAGTCACTGGCCACGGCGATCAGGATGTTGATGGCCACGATGACAAAGGGGAAGGCTTTGAACCAGTGGGTCTTGCCGATGCCCCACTTGTACTTGAGCATCATGAAGCCGATGCAGCCGATGGTGGCGGCATAGAGCTTGGCATAATGGAACCAGCCGTTCATGTACAGGTAGGTGGGGTTGTTCAGCGCCCACTCTGCGCCCATGGAGGCGCCCACAGCCACCGCAATGAAGTAGACGGTCAGGCCCGCAGGCAGGATCAGGAAGCAGAAGATGCCGCCCTGCTTGGTGCGGCGGGCCAGCTCATTCACAAGAATGAGCCCCACAAAAACCAGCAGCCATCCGAACAGCTGCCAGCCGGCGTTTTCGCCGTAGATCTGAAACAACATACAAAATTCCTCCGTTCAAAATAACGTTTTATCTTACAGCGTATCCGGGGAGGAAGGTTCTTTCGATTCCGCTTCTTCCTCCTCGGGCACTGTAATATCCCGGATCAGGGTTTCGTTGCCCTGTATCAGATGCGTATGTCCGCTGCCGCATCCGGGGCAGGTCCTGCCGTGGGCCACCGTGGGGTACACAAGACCGCAATCCTCACAAAGGGTCTTGGCGGGGATGATCTCCACCTGCAGCCTGGCGCCGCGCAGCATCTCCGATTTGGCCGCCGCCCAGTTCCAGCAGTCCTGAAGATAGTCCTCCAGCACGCCGGAGACTTCCCCCAGTTCCAGCGTCACCGCGTTGACCCGCTTGACGCCGTTCTGGCAGCCCACTTCCTCCACGCTGCGGATGATATGAAAGACAATTCCCAGTTCGTGCATCTCAGTCTTCCTTCTTGCCGAACCGGATTCTGAATTCCCGCTTGAGCATGTAAGGCAGGATGGCCTTGAACTTGTCCTCGCTGCGCACCATGGTGCTGCATTCGGGACGTTCGCGGGAAAGGTGGATGGCGTCGAATTCGCACTTGGTGGTGCAGACGCCGCAGCCGATGCACTTGTTGGGGTCCACCACCGAAGCGCCGCAGCCCAGGCAGCGGGCGGTCTCCTTCTTCACCTGCTCTTCGGTGAAGGTCTTGTGGCCATCCCGGAAGGAGCGGTGATAGTCGATATCCTGGGCCATGCCGGCCACCTGGCGGGCGGTGGTATCATAGCTTTCCAGGGCCAGGTCGGTCTTGTCCAGCTCGATGAACTGACGGCGGTTGCGGCCGATGGTCATGCTGGTGTTGGGCTGGACAAAGCGATGGATGGAGACAGCGCCCTCCTTGCCCGCGGCGATGGCGTCGATGGCAAACTTGGGACCGGTGTACACATCGCCGCCCACGAACACGTCGGGCTGGGCGGTCTGGTAGGTCAGGGAATCCGCCACGGCGCGGCCGCCACGGCCCAGCTCCACCTGGCTGCCTTCCAGCAGGCCGCCCCACTGGATGCTCTGGCCGATGCTCAGGAACACATGCTCACATTCCACCGTGACGGTGTCGTTTTCATCATAGGTGGGATTGAACCGGCCTTCTGCGTCGAACACAGACACGCAGCGTTTGAACACCACGGCGGTGGCCTTGCCGTTTTCGGTCAAAATCTCCTTGGGGCCCCAGCCGCAGTGGACCTTGGCGCCCTCTTCCTCCGCTTCGGCGACCTCGCCGGGGGTGGCGGGCATCTGGTCCCGGGCTTCCAGGCAGAACATATCCGCCGAGGAGGCACCGCAGCGCAGACCGGAACGCACCACGTCGATGGCCACGTTGCCGCCGCCGATCACCACAATGCGGCCGCTGAGATCGATCTTCTCCCCTTCATTCACCCGGTGGAGGAAATCCACAGCGGTGACCACGTTGGGGGCATCCTCCCCGAGGACGCCGGCCTTGCGGCCGCCCTGGCAGCCGATGGCCAGGTAGAAGGCCTTGTAACCCTGGGCACGAAGCTCATCCAGGGTCACGTCCTTGCCCACTTCCACGCCGCAGCGGATCTCCACGCCCATCTGGCGGATGATGTCGATCTCGGCTTCCACCAC
>CAUEKL010000225.1 GCA_959018215.1 uncultured Gemmiger sp. | reverse complement strand
TATGGCCGCCATGGGCCTGGTGCCCTTTGCCTCCAGCTTTGCCATGTTTGCGGCGGGCCGCGCCTTTGAGCAGGTGCGCAACTCCATCGGCTACCCCCACCTGAACGTCAAGATCGGCGCTACCCACGGCGGTATCTCGGTGGGTGAGGACGGTGCCTCCCACCAGTGCTGCGAGGACTTCGCCCTGATGCGCTCCATTCCCGGCATGACGGTGCTCTGCCCCGCCGATGACGTGGAAGCCCGGGCTGCCGTCAAGGCCGCCTACGAGCATACGGGCCCTGTCTATCTGCGTTTCGGCCGTCTGGCCACCCCGGTGTTCCATGACGAAGCCACCTTTAAGTTCGAGATCGGCAAGGGCGAACAGCTCACTGAGGGCAACGACGTGGCCATCCTGGCCACCGGCCTGGAAGTGAACGAGGCCCTCGTCGCCGCCGAACAGCTGAAAAACGAGGGCATCCACGCCCGTGTCATCAACCTGTGCACCATCAAGCCCCTGGATGAGGAAATCGTCCTGAAAGCCGCGCAGGAATGCGGTGCTGTGGTCACCTGTGAGGAACACAGTGTCTTCGGCGGCTTGGGTGAAGCGGTGGCCGGTGTGCTGGGCGAAAAGTGCCCCACCAAGATGCGCCGCGTGGGCGTCAAGGATGTGTTCGGTCATTCCGGCCCCGCCTGGGAACTGCTGGAGCAGTTTGGTCTGCGTTCCGACGCCATTGTGGCCGCTGTGAAGGAGTTGGTCTGAGATGATCGCCATCGGCTGTGATCACGGCGGATACGAACTCAAACAGAAGATTCTGGCCCACCTGAAAGAGCGCGGGTTGGAATACAAGGACTTCGGGTGTGATTCCACCGCCTCGGTGGATTACCCCGTCTACGGCAAGGCGGTAGCCCACGCTGTTGCGGACGGCAGCTGCGAAAAAGGCATTGTCATCTGCAGCACCGGTATCGGCATCTCCATTTCCGCCAACAAGGTGCCCGGCATCCGCTGTGCCCTGTGCGGGGACTGCTTCTCCGCCCGGGCCACCCGGCAGCACAATGACGCCAACGTGCTGGCGCTGGGTGCGCTGGTGACCGGCCCCGGTCTGGCGCTGGAGATCGTGGACATCTTCCTGGATACACCTTTCTCGGAGGAGGAACGGCACTGCCGCCGCATTGCACAACTGGAGGAAGCCTGATGTTTGAACTATGCGCCTCGATTCTGGCGGCGGACTTTGCCTGCCTGGAGCGGGACGTCCGCGCCGCTGAAGCGGCCGGGGTGGATGCCTTCCACATCGACATCATGGACGGGCATTTTGTGCCGGCCATCTCCTTCGGCACCGGGATTGTCCGCACCATGCGCCGCCTGACCCAAAAGCCGCTGGATGTGCACCTTATGGTGAACAATCCGCTGGCTTTTGTGGAGGAACTGGCAGAACTGAAGACGGAGTGGGTCTCGGTCCACTACGAAATTCCGGGCGGTCCGGAAAAGGTCCTGCATGCGATCCGTGCCGCCGGTATGAAGACGGGGCTGGTACTCAATCCGGAAACCCCCTGCACGGCAGCCGAACCGTATCTGACTCTGACGGACCAGATTTTGCTCATGACGGTCCAGCCGGGGCGGGGCGGACAGGCCTATCTGCCCGGCAGCAATGAAAAGATTGCTGCTTTGCAAGCCCTGCTGACACAGGAATCCAGCCGGGCGGTGATCCAGGTGGACGGAGGCATCACCCCCAAAACCCTGCCCGATGCCTACCGGGCAGGTGCGCGCAGCATTGTGGCCGGAAGTGCCGTCTTTGCCGGAAATATACCCTCCGGCGTGGCGGCCCTGCGGCAGTGCTGCCCGCTGTAAATCCTGAGAGAATCGGAACCCTCCCATATCCGATCTCACATACAAGAAAAGCGCATCCCGCTGTTTTGGCGGGATGCGCTTTTTGCGTGTTTTTACGGCGGAAAGCGTTACAGCTGTTCCAGAAACAGATTGATGAAGTTCAGGGCAACTCCCAGGGACGCCGCATGTTTGGGGTAGTGGCACAAATGCACGTATTCAGCGTCCTCATCAAAGGGGTCCCGCTCTGCCGTCAGCCGACGCAGTTCGGGCAGGTAAGGGGTGAGGTACTGGGCCAGATAGCCGCCCAGCACGATGTTGCAGTCCAGTGTCATGCGGATAGCACAAAGCCCCTGGGCCAGATGCTGCATATAGTCCGCCCACAAGGTACCGTAGGCCGGGTTGCCGGCAGCCAGTCCGTCAAAGAACTGCTCCACCGTGATGCCCAGGTCGGTAGAGATACGGGCAGAGGAACAGTAGGCTTCCAGACAGCCCTGCTGGCCGCACTGGCAGCGGATGCCCCCCGGCTGTACGCAGATGTGGCCAAACTCCGCACTGCGTCCGTTCTGTCCGGTATAAGGAGCACCATTCATCAGCACTGCGCCGCCCACGCCTCCTTCCAGAGAAAGGTAAGCCATGCTGTCCTTTTCATTGCGGGCGAACCATTCGGCATACCCGCCGCTGGTGGCGTCGTTGCTGCAGATGGTGGGGTAGGGGATGGCGTCGGTCAAAGGCTGCAGATCGGCGTCCTGTATATGCAGGGTGGGGGCTGCCAAAATCCGGGTGCATCCCACATTGAGGATGGCAGGCAGGGCAATACCCACCCCCAGCAGCTTGTCCCGGTTCAGACCGAAATCGGTCAGGAAGGATTCGATCTCCCCGGCCAGATAGCTGCCCAGTTCGGCCAGACTGCCGGTGCGGGGATGGGTGCTTTTGCGGTAGGCGATTTCCTCCAGCCGCAGATTGGCGGCCAGAATACGAAAATGATCCCCCGAGACCGAGACCCCCAGGGCAAAGCGGGCGTTTTCCGCCACGGTCAGGCGCAGGGCCCGCCGTCCGCCGGTGGAGGCACTCATCCCGTCTGCACGCACCAGCTCGGCGCGCAGCAGTTCGGTCAGATTCTGATGCACCGTGGGCAGACTCATGTCCAGATCATCGGAAATTTCCTGCTTGGAACGTCCGCCGGGGGCGTTGTACAGGTAACGATAAATATTGTTTCGGGTAAGGCGGCGTCGTTCAGTAGCCGTCTGGTGGAGCTTTTCCATAAAAATCCTCTTTGAGTTTTTATAAATGTACCCCATAGGGATGTTTACATTAATCCTAGCGGAGAAAAAAGGAAAAGTCAACAAAAAAACCGACTTTTACCGATAAGATACAGAAAAAATGAAAATCTTTTGTTGAGTTTGGCGGTTGACAGAAAGATAACAACAGGGTATGATGTAAAAAGAACTTCTGTAAAAGTGCTTTACTGAAGTAAAGGACGAAAGGTGGAATTCCCATGTTGTATATCGGCGTGGACCTGGGCACCTCAGCCTGCAAATTCCTGCTGGTGGATGAGGAAGGCAAGGTATGCAATCAGGTCACCCGCGAGTACCCGCTGAGCATGCCGCACACGGGCTGGAGCGAGCAGGAGCCGGCGGGCTGGTGGAAGGCATGCCTGGAAGGCATCCCGGCGCTGGTGGAAGGGTTCGACGCTTCCCAGGTGCAGGGGATCGGCATTGGCGGGCAGATGCACGGCCTGGTGGCGCTGGACGCCCAGGACGAGGTGCTTCGCCCGGCGATTTTGTGGAACGACGGCCGCACCGCCAAAGAGACCGACTACCTGAACAATGTGGTGGGCCGGGAGACGTTGAGCAAGTACACCGGCAATATCGCCTTTGCCGGCTTTACTGCCCCCAAGATCCTCTGGATGGAGGAGAACGAGCCGGAGCTGTATGCGAAAATCGCCAAGATCATGCTGCCCAAGGACTACCTGGTGTACCGCATGACCGGCGTGCATGCCACCGACTACTCCGACGCATCCGGCATGCTGCTCCTGGACGTGGAGCACAAGTGCTGGAGCGAAGAAATGTGCGAGATCTGCGGGGTTCAGCCTTCCTGGCTGGCCAAGCTGTATGAGAGCTGGGAGTTCGTGGGCTGCCTGAAACCGGAGGTAGCCAAGGCCCTGGGCCTGCCGGAGACCGTGAAGGTCTGCGCGGGCGCAGGCGACAACGCTGCGGCGGCCGTGGGCACCGGCACGGTGGGCAACGGCAGCTGCAACATCAGCCTGG
>CAUEKL010000224.1 GCA_959018215.1 uncultured Gemmiger sp. | reverse complement strand
GAAACCATATGAAAGTCAACAAGCATTACGCGGAGCTGGAAGAGAGCTACCTGTTCAGCACCATCGCCCACAAGGTGGCGGACTACCAGGCCGCTCATCCCGACAAGGACATCATCCGGCTGGGCATCGGCGACGTGACCCTGCCTCTGGCCAAGAGCGTGGTCAAGGCCCTGCACGAGGCCAGCGAGGAACAGGGCCACAAGGAGACCTTCCACGGCTACATTCCCAGTGAGCAGGGGTATCCTTTCCTGCGGGAAGCCATCCAGAAATACTACGCCGGCCGCGGCGTGGCCCTGGACACCGCCGAGATCTTCATCTCCGACGGCGCCAAGAGCGACCTGGGCAACCTGCTGGACCTGTTTGACGTGGACAACACCGTGCTGGTGCCCGACCCCGTCTACCCCGTCTATGTGGACGACAACGTCATGGCCGGCCGCCGCATTGCCTACATGCCCGCCAACGCAGACAACGGCTTCCTGCCCATGCCCAGCGATTCCCTGAAGGGGGACATCGTCTATCTGTGCAGCCCCAACAACCCCACCGGCGCCACCTACACCGTGGACCAGCTGAAGGTCTGGGTGGACTGGGCCAAAGCCAACAACGCCGTCATCCTGTTTGACGCCGCCTACGAGTGCTTTGTCAGCGAGCCGGGTCTGGCCCGCAGCATCTTTGAGGTGGAGGGCGCCAAGGAATGCGCCATCGAGGTGTGCAGCTTTTCCAAGATCGCCGGCTTCACCGGCACCCGCTGCGGCTACACTGTGGTGCCCGTGGCCCTGGAGCGGGAAGGCATGAGCCTGAACAAGATGTGGCTGCGCCGCCAGACCACCAAGTTCAACGGCGTTGCCTACATCGTGCAGCGGGCGGCTGCCGCCGTCTTCACCGAGGAAGGCATGAAGGAGATCCAGGAGAACCTGGACTACTACCGCCGCAACGCCGCCGTCATCGGCGCGGCGCTGGACAAGGCCGGTGTGTGGTACTGCGGCGGCAAGAACAGCCCCTACATCTGGCTGAAGTGCCCCGGCAACATGGGCAGCTGGCAGTTCTTTGACTGGCTGCTGGAGACCGCCGGTGTGGTGGGCACCCCCGGTGAGGGCTTCGGTGCCTGCGGCGAAGGGTACTTCCGCCTGACCGCTTTCGGCGACGCCGACCGCACCAAGGAAGCCGCCGACCGGATCCTGGCGGCCATCAAGATGCTTCCGTCCGGCTGCTGAACCTCCGCTTTGCGGCCTTTCGGCAACACCGGTTCACCTTTTTCATCACATATCAACGGGGAGGGACCGTTATGCAGCCCAGTGAAGAGATCATGAAATTCCTGAAAGACAACCCCACCTTCTACCTGGCCACGGTGGACGGATATCTGCCGCGGGTTCGGCCCATCGGCTTTGCCATGTGGTACAAGGACCACCTGTGCCTGGCCATCGGCAAGCACAAGGCTGCCTACAAACAGTTGCTGGACAACACCAACCTGGAGATCTGCGCCGCCAACGACCGCGGCGAGTGGATGCGGATTCAGGGCACCGCCAACTTTGACAACAGCCCCGAAGCCCAGGAGGCGGCCTTCAAGACCGCCCCGCAGCTGGAGGACATCTACAACGACGAGAGCGGCCTGAAGCTGGGCATCGTCTATCTGGACCATATCTCGGCCAAGCTGTTCTCCATGTCCGGCACCGTCAAGGACATTCTCAGCTACTGAGTTTTCCGTTTATCTCCCCGTCCTTTGCAAAAAGGGCGGGGATTTTTTGATTTATGCGTGACTTTTCGCCCCGGTTGGGCGTCTGGATGGATGAAGGGCCCAACAAAGGAGGAAACCAACTTGCACACTGTCAATGACCAAGAGCTGCTGGCGCTGCTCTGCCGTGACCCCCAGGCCGGGCTGGCCGCCGTGCTGGACAATTACGGCGCCATGATCCACGGCATCGTGCGGCGGGTGCTGCCGGACGCCGCCCAGGATGCGGAGGAATGTGTGGCCGACGTGCTGGTGGCGGTCTGGCGCCATGCGCCGGACCTGCAAAGGGAAGCCGGGAGCCTGAAAGGCTGGCTGTGCGTCACCGCCCGCAACACCGCCATCACCCGCTGGCGGGCACTGCGGCGCAAGGGCACGGTGCCCCTGGACGAGGCCATCGCCGGGGACTGGCTGCTGACGCCCCAGCCCACCGAGGCCGAGGAGCGCATCCAGGCCCTGGTGCTGGAACTGGAGGAGCCGGACCGCACCATCTTTCTGCGGCGGTACTACCTGCTGGAACCTGCCCGGGAGATTGCCCAGGCACTGCATATGACCGAACATAACGTCAATGTGCGCTTATCCCGCGGGCGCGCCAAGCTGCGCCGGAGATTCACCGAAAGCGAAACGGAGGAAACCTGCCATGCGTAAATCTGAACATCCCGATTCTGTGGCCGCCCGCCTGAGCGAGATGCCGGTGGGCCAGGCCCCCCTGCGCGCCGATCAGCGCGACCGCATCCTGGCCATGGCCTGCGAGAAGGCCGGGCTGGAACCCCCGCAGGCCGAGGAGGAGCCTTACACGCCCCCGGCGGTGTACAAGGCGCCCCGCCGTCCCCTGCGCAAGGCGGGCGTCCTGGCAGCGGCTGTGGCCGCTGTGTGTGCCCTGTCCCTGGGGGTGGCGGCGGTGGGCCCCGCCCTTTTGCAGCTGGGCCGCGGCGAGATCCACTTCTTTAACGACGCCCCCGATCCCGCCACCGCCGAAAACGCCCTGGACGCCCCCCACGGCAGCTTTTCCACTGCCGCCGAGGCCATGGCCGACCACACCGTTCTCATCGGCCAGACATCCGAAAGCAACGGTCTTTCCATGACGCTGGAAAGCGTTTCCCTGGACACCGCCGCCATGAACCTCTTCCTGACCATCCGCAAGGACAACCTGATTCCCGACCTGCTGAACCGTCCGGGTGGCAGCGACTATTCCGGCCAGAGCGATCTGAGCGCCCTGATGGGCTGGATGCCTACCTTCGACGGCAAGGAGATGGAAGGGCCCCTCATCAACGGGCAGGCGGTCTGTTCGGCCAGCTACCAGGTGCAGGATTTCTATCGGGTGGACGACAACACCCTGCAGGTCTGGCTGCACTACAACCTCACCGACCTGCCGGAAGGCGACACCCTCACCGTTGATCTGGACGAATGCTACGGTGCTTTTAATGTGGACGGCAGCTGGTCCTTCTCCTTCACCCTGGACGCCGCCCAGGTGCGGGCCCAGAGCCTGAGCGCCCAGCCCGGCATCTACGATATAGGGCAGAGCTACACCGCAGACCTGGAAGGCAAGGTAGTTGTGGACGCCCCCCTGCGCCTGCAGCGCCTGGCTTTCGGCCCGGTGGGCGGCGTGATGGTGGTGGACTTCGGGGATGACCCACTGGAGACACAGCCGGACAACACTCTGACCGGCAGCACCTGGGGATTCACACCCGAACTCATGCTCATCACCGACAACACCGGCAAGGAGCTGTATGCCATCTACGGCAGGGGTTCCTACAGCGGCAACCAGCCCGCCGTCTATGACCTTACTTCTCCCGCAGACGGTGCCACCTCGCTGACCCTGACCCCGGTGGTGCACAAGGGGGAATATGATGCCCAGGAACGGACCCTGACCACCGAGGAGATGAAGCAGGGAGTGACCGTGGCCACCACCGACGTGAGCGGCTTCACCGTGCGCAATTACAAGGTGGAGAACGGGGCTATCTCCTATGAACTGGTCCCCTACGGGCTCTCCGGAAACAATGAGCTCCTCCCGGATGACGATGACCTGATCACCATGCTCAACGGTCACAGCGCCCTGTACAGCACCACCGTGGACCCCAAGACCGGTGTGTGGAGCTGCCGCCTGGATTACTACGCCGCCACCGACGAGGAGCTGAACTCCATCCCCACCTGGCACTACTACTTCCAGCCCGGCTACGAGGCGGATACCGCCCACAGCCTGACCCTGCCCCTGAGTGCCGAAAACTGAGGATCGAATTTTCTTTCCAAACTTCTGTGCATAGGAAAACCGCCGCCCTGCAGTACGCGGGGCGGCGGCTTTTTGCATAAAAAACCAACAGTCTGGTTTTATTTCCAAATATTGACAAA
>CAUEKL010000223.1 GCA_959018215.1 uncultured Gemmiger sp. | reverse complement strand
CCGCTGCCGTCGCCGCCTCCCCCATGCTTGTTTCCATCGTCCCCACCATCGAAGCGGTGAACGAAGTTCCCAATCCCCGTGCGCTGGATGATTTTGCACTGGAGAATGAGATTGGTCTGACGATGGACAATGTCCTGGGATTCAAGGGTGATGTCACCAACGACCAGGCGGATTGTGCCCTGGTGCTGGCCATTCAGGCCAAGAGCGGCTGCGCCGATGCGGTGAAGACTGAACTGGAAGCTTATAAGGAATCTGCCAGCAGCAACCTGTATGCCGAGTTTGCCGACAAGGTTGCCAAAGCGCAGGATGCCCGTATTGTGGTGAACGGTGACTATGTTGTCATCGTGATCGCCGCTATCAACGGCCCGGATTACGCCGACATTGACGCTGCCATCGACAGCGCGCTTGCCTGATCCGGTTGATCTGAAATAATGAAAAACGGCAGGCCGCTGTCCTGTGCATGCCCGCTGTCTCTGCTTACGGCAGACAGCCTGTATGCAGCGGGACCATGGCCTGCCGCATTTTTCTGGTTTGGGAAGGAGGCATGGCCCTTTGTCGTTCAACAGTGTGGTGTTCCTGTTTTGTTTTATGCCGCTGGCCTTAGGGCTCTACTATCTGGCACCCGGGCGTGCCAAAAACGCGGTTCTGCTTCTGGAAAGTATTCTGTTCTACTGCTGGACCGGCATCACCTGGCTGCCCCTGATTGCGGTTTTGATTGCGGTCAACTACATAGCCGGCATGGTGATGCAAACCGCCCGCAGGCCGATTGTGCGCAGGGCTGTACTGATCCTTGCGGTGGTGTTGAGTGCAGCCGCCATGGTGTTTTTCAAATACACCAATTTCCTTATTGATACCATCAACCAGATTTCCGGCGCCGGGTTGTCCTCCCTGACCTTCCTGGATGTCCTGCCGCTGGGCATCAGCTATTATTCCTTCAAGCTGATCAGCTATGCAGCGGATGTGTATACCGGTCAGGTCGAAGCTGAAAAAAGTCCCATCACCTTTGCCACCTATGTGATTCTGTACCCGCAGATGATCGTGGGTCCCATCGTCCGCTATCGGGATATGGCAGCCGCCCTGCACACAACCAAAGGCCGCTGCACCATCAAGCAGGCCGAGGACGGCGCGGTAATGTTCGTGTTCGGTCTTGCCAAAAAGGTGATTCTGGCCGATTCCATTGCCGCCTTGTGGCAGGACATCATTTCCACCTCCGACGGCATCGGACTGGCCAATGCTTCCACGCCGCTGGTCTGGCTGGGCATTCTGGCTTATTCCCTGCAGCTGTATTTTGATTTTGCCGGGTTCTCGGAGATGAGCAATGGCCTGAGTCTGATGATGGGATTTCCCTGCCCTGCCAACTTCAACCTGCCCTATATTTCCGCCAGTATCACCGAGTTCTGGCGCCGCTGGCATATCACCCTTTCCCAGTTTTTCCGGGATTACATCTACATCCCGCTGGGCGGCAACCGCCGCGGTCCGGCGCGCCAGATCCTGAACATGCTGGTGGTCTGGGCCTTGACCGGGCTCTGGCATGGCGCCAACTGGAATTTCATCTGCTGGGGTCTGTATTATTTTGTTCTGCTGGTCATTGAAAAGAATTTCCTGCTCAAATATCTGAAGAAAGGGCGGATCTGGCCTCATATCTACACCCTGTTCTTTGTTGTTCTTGGTTGGGGTCTCTTTACTGCCAATGCCCCCGGCGCGCCCCTTGGACTGCTTTTGAACCGGCTGTTCATTCCCCAGGGTGGTGTGTCCGCTCTGTACTTCCTGCGCAATTATGGAGTCCTGCTGGTGGTGTGCTGCCTGTGCTCCACGCCGCTGCCTTCCTGGCTGTGGGACAAAACCAAAAAGATCCAGCCTCTGCGTCTGGTGATTTTTGCGGCTGTAGCCGTTCTGTCCACAGCTTATGTGGTTGCCGCTACCGGCTCCACAGCCCTTTATGCTGATTTTTGAGGGAGGTGTGCCTGTATGGATCGCTACATTCATCGAAAAGCCGGGCGCGAGACGGGTGCCCGTCCCGGTGCTGTTTTGGCTCTGTTTCTGCTTGCCCTTGTGGGATTTTCGGTTCTGAATATTTTCTGGCCCAAGCGGGACATGTCTGATCTTGAAAACCGAAAACTGGCACAGATGCCTTCTTTCAGCATCAAAGCCCTGCTGAACGGAGACTATTTCCAGGATTTCGCCACCTATATGCAGGATCAGGTTGCCTTCCGTGATGGGTGGATCGATCTGGAAAGCGCCTTCAACAATCTGGCTTTCGGCAAAGTGGAGGAAAGTGACATTCTGCTGGGGAAAGACGGCTGGATGTTCACCAAACTGTTTGACGTCTCCCAGGATACCCAAAAGCAACTGAACAAAAACCTGGAAGCCGTAACCAATTTTGCTTCCCGGCATCCCGGCAAAGTCACTTTTTTGCTGGCACCGTCGGCCAGTGTGATTTATCCCGAAATGTTGCCTGTAGGTGCTCCCATGGTGGATGAAAACGCCATGCTGGACGATATCTTTGCCCAGGTTTCCGTCAGTGCAGAGGTACTGGACTTGCGGGATGTCTTCACCCAGGAAAAGGACAACTACCTTTACTATAAAACCGACCACCATTGGACCACCGAGGGCGCTTACCTGGCTTATGAGCAGTTTTGCCGCCTAAAAGGTCTGACGCCTTTCGACACATCGGCCCATGAATCCGTTACCGTCCCGGATTTTTACGGCACCCACTACTCTGCCGCGCGCCGCTGGAACGTTCAACCGGATACCATCACCTACTATCCGCTGGATAATCCCATGACCATCTACGACATCACCGGGGAAGCCCAGTACAGTGAACGCAAGACTGAATCCATGGTCAATACCGAAAAATTGGAGACTCGGGATAAGTATGCCGCGTTCCTGGACGGGAACAACGGCTATTCCGTGATCAACGGCGACGGAGAGGGCAGCATCCTGGTGGTCAAGGACAGTTACGCCAACTGTTTTGTGCCCTTCCTGACTGCGAACTATGCCAAGATTGGCGTAGTCGATCTTCGCAATTTCTCCTACGGATTGGATTCCACCATCGAAGCGGAAGGATACGATCAGGTCCTGATTCTCTACAACTTCCAGACCTTTATTGCAGACAAGCGGGTGGTGTATCTGGATCGTCCCACCACACTGACGGCCGACAATCGTTAAGTTTCCAGATGAATCACAAGCTGCGGAGCCGGAATTTCCTGTACGCGGAAACCGCTTGCCGCTGCTACCCACACGCGAGTCCGCAGCGGGTCAAACTGATCCGCATACAATCCGGGTACAAACGCAGCAAATGCCTGCGTGAGTTCGCGGCAAAGCGTTTGCTGCAGCTGGCTTTGATCCCGGTATTCCCCGCTCATATCTACAATCTCCGGGTTGCCCAAGGTCAGATGCAGTGCATTCAAAACGGAGGCATCTGCCTCGTGCTGGACACTCACCTGCGTCCGGATTGCCGCTTTTCCCTGGTCAAAACAACAATCCAGATGATCGGCCTGCCCGGCCAGAACAGCCGCCAGCTGCGCGGGCAGCGGCGTCTCAATCACCGTATTGCTCTTGCCCTTCTGCAAAAAGGCAAAACCATACCCTGTGCCCTGCCATACCGGCAGGGCACATTCATTTTGTTGGGAGAACATCATCTGCAAACCGTTTTGCAAGCCGTACCGCTGCTGGGCACTTTCCATCTCCGCATAAAGTGCAGGTGCGCATTCCACAAGTGATTGTCCTTGCTTTGCCGGCAGCATGAACAGAACAATCTGCGGTGCCGGTTTCGTTTTATCATACAAAAGCCGGGCAATCTCTTCCGCCTGCTGCCAGTCGGACGAGACCGGCAGAACGGCCAGATCCATCAGGCCATAAAACACCTGTCCGTCCAAGCTGTTTTCGGCCCGTTCCAATGCCTGGGCAGGATTTTCTCCACTCCCCGTGACTGTCCGGTAGGCAGTCTCCTGGGCTTCCGCCGGTTGCGTACTGTCAGCCAGCAGCAGCAGAACCGTGCTGCTGCTGCCTTGCTGCTGGAAACAGACGGCATGGACACTCTCTCTTTGAGACAAAAGCGGCGCCGATGTCCAACTGCTCAC
>CAUEKL010000222.1 GCA_959018215.1 uncultured Gemmiger sp. | reverse complement strand
GACACCGGCGTCATCACCGACGTGACCACCGGGGCCACCTTCCAGGCGGAACCGTTCCCGCCCTTCATCCAGAACATCATCCAAAAAGGCGGCCTGATGGCCAGCATCCGGGAGGGCAAGTAAGATGCAGAAGAATATTGCGCTCATCTACGGCGACTGCTCCAGCCCGGAGATCGTCACCCAGGCGGTGCGGGTACTGGACAAGATTGCTGCCAAGCACGGTCACACCTTCACCTACACCCGCGCCTACATGGGCGGCGAGGCCATCGACAAGTTCGGGGATCCCCTGCCCCAGTCCGAGCTGGACAAGTGCCTGGCCGCGGACAGTGTACTGCTGGGCGCCATCGGCGGCCCCAAGTGGGAGGGCATGCCCGGGGACAAGCGTCCGGAGAAAGGCTTGCTGCGGCTGCGCGCCGGGATGGGGCTGTACTCCAACAGCCGTCCGGCCAAGATCTGGCCTCAGCTGTCCGACGCCAGCCCGCTGAAGCAGGAGATCGTGGACAAAGGCATCGACTTCATCGTGGTGCGGGAGCTCATCGGCGGTGTGTACTTCGGGGAACACAAGACCTTTGAGGAAAACGGCGAGAAGATTGCCGTGGATACCATGCCCTACTCCGAGCACGAGATCGAGCGCATCGGGCGCATCGGTTTTGAGACGGCCATGAAGCGCCGCAAAAAGCTGACCTGCGTGGACAAGGCCAACGTGCTGGACACCAGCCGGCTGTGGCGGGCGGTGATGCATCGTCTGGCAGCCGAGTACCCGGAGGTGGAGTACGGCGAGATGTTCGTGGACAACGCCGCCATGCAGATCTGCAAGAACCCGGCTCAGTTCGATGTGATCGTTACCGAGAACATGTTCGGAGATATCCTGTCCGACGAAGCCAGCGAGATCACCGGCAGCATCGGTATGGTGCCCTCCTCCAGTCTGGGCGAAGGCACCAACGGCCTGTATGAACCCATTCACGGTTCCGCCCCCGACATTGCCGGGCAGGATGTGGTCAATCCCATTGCCTGCATTTTGTCTGCCGCCATGATGCTGCGGTACAGCTTCGGCATGGCGACGGAAGCGGACGAAATCGAGGCCGCGGTCTCTGCCGTGCTGGACGAGGGACTGCGCACCGCCGACATCATGCAGGAGGACTGCACCAGAATCGGCTGCACCGCCATGGGCGACGCCATCCTGAAGCATATCTGAGACAGTCTCCAGCCCGCGGTTTCATCATAAAAGCACATACAAGCAACACCCCCGCCGCATTCTTTGCGGCGGGGGCATGCTTTTATGATGAAGTGGGAATGGCGATCAAGAGCGGGTGTTTTCCCGCCAGGGGTGTCGGGCAGCCAGGAGATTGTAGCGGACGACCCGAAGCAGAAGAAGTGCAAGGCCGAAAGCCATCAACAGCAGGCAGACTACAGTAGGTCGCAACGGGAAGGCCTCCAGCGGAAGCTGTGACCGCCAGAACGTTACCGTAAGGGCAAGCCCCAAAAACACCACAAACATAACAACCAGCAAAATCTTGGCGGGCAGATGGTTTTTGTCCAGCGGGGGTTTAAACTGCCGTTTCAACAGCATGGCCAGCGTGCCGATGGTCGGATCCAAAACCAGGAAGAGGAGCAGCATCCCGGCAGCGTCAGGCTGGCTCACCCCAAAAAGGCTCATCAGTACCCCGTACGCGACACCTACACCAAGGAGGATGCTGCCAAAGTATCCGGTGAGATAGTCCAGCAGATTGCCTCGGTCAATCGAGCTCGCCAGGTTGCGGTAAAAGGCATCCTCATCCCCCAGGGTGGAACGCAAAGTCTCACCCCGGCTGTCAGCCTCGGCAGCCATTAGAATCAGGTCCCGCAAAACCAGTTCCACCTCATAGGCATTCATACTCACCTGCTGCAGCCAGGTCCTGGCCCGGTCTACCGAGTTTTTATCCAGATCGTTCAGGGCAGCCCGGTCTTTCCGGTTCTGCAGCCACAGAGCGTGATATTCACTGAAAGCCATAGAGTATTTCTCCCCTCGTATGCTCAGGTTTTACTGCTGGGGCTGTTCCCGCCAGGGATGGTTGCGGGCGTAGCGGTTGTAATGAACATTCTGCCACCACTGCGCCCCGGCTGCCAGGGCCAGCTGGTAGGGAATCACCAGCCAAAGAGATGCCTGCACAGGAACCACAGCAAACAGTTTGTTGGAGTAGATGCACAGACATACAAACCCTGCCAGCAAGAGAATATTCCAGACCAGTTCCACCCACATGCCAAACCGCAGGCACAGCCGGTGCCCGATGCGGTGCAGCCAGGCACAGACCCACAGCCAAACCAGGAACAGAAACGGCGATGTCAGTTCGTGAAACAGAAGAGCTTCGGCTTTTCCCTTACTGGCAACAAGCGCTACTACATTAAGGAGTGCAAAAAACAGATACCAGCTGGGGAACCAAGTACAAATATAGTCCAGGGGCGTTCCCTGGTCAATTCCATCCACGATTTGGCAGCAATATTCATCGGGATTGCCGCCCATGACCTGTCTGAGGTCACCGCCCCTTGTCTCAGCCTGGGCCGCCATACCGATCAGGTCCTTCTTCACCCGCTCAATTTCGTAGCAGTTCCAGGTGTACGACAGCATCCGGGCATCTACCTGACGCAGGATATCCTGGTTTTTCTTGTTCAGGGTAGAACTGCGCAGCTTGTTTTCCGCCCGCAAGGCGGTATACTCGTTTTTCACCAGATTTTTCAGCATGATGGTCACACCCTTTCCCAATAAAGACTGTTCAATCCTGCAGGATGGCATCCACCGCCGCGGCGGTCAGCTGCCACGCCTGCTCAAATTCCGTCAGATAACAAATGCCGTCCTGGGTCAGGCTGTAATACTTGCGGCTGGGTCCGCTGGGCGAAGCCCGGTACTCCGCTTTCAGCAGCCCCTTGCGTTCCAGGCGCAAGAGCAGCGGGTACAGGGTGCCTTCGTTCACGTCCGCAAAGCCCGCCTGCCGCAGGGCCGCTGCAATGGCATAGCCGTAGGATGTTTCCCGGGAAAGGATTTTCAGGATACAGCCTTCCAATGTCCCCTTGTTCAGCTGGGAACGCTCAAACACCGCTGCCCCTCCTTCCACTACCTTGTATTGCAAGGTTCCTTCTGACTATATTGTAATGCAAGGTAGTCATCTTGTCAATTGGTCACGCTATATTTTTGTTTTTTTCGATGCAACCCTGTGTTGCGCAATTGCAACCGTATTTTGGTGGTACTCCGGCGTGAAATGGTGTATGATGGCAGTGTAAAGGAGGTTGCCCGACATGACATTCGGTGAAAAGATTCAAAAGCTTCGCAAAGAGTCCGGCCTCTCCCAAGAGGAACTGGCCTGTCAGCTGGGTGTGTCACGGCAGGCCATCAGCAAATGGGAGCGGGACAGCGGTTACCCGGAAACCGACAAAATCATCCGAATGGGAAAGCTGTTCCATGTAACGCTGGACTATCTGCTTAACGAAGAAGGAACCTCTTCCTCAGGGCCAGATATGCCGGACGGTTTGTATGTAAGCCGGGAAAGCGCAGAAGGATTCCTTACCTATCAGAAGCGCAAGTTCGTCAAAATTGCAACGGCAGTAGGTCTGATGGTGGCAGGGCTTTCTCTTTCCTTTATAGATAGCGGTGACATCATATTCATGTTCTTTCTGATTGCAGCGATTCTGCTACTGATATCGATTCCTTTGACTGATGACCCCTACCGCAATTTTTATCAGGAACCGCTCTTCTTTGATAAAAATGTTCTGACTGAACTGCGCAGCATCTACGCCGAAAAGAAAGGGCGTCTGCTGGCGGCAACACTGGGCGGGGCCGCACTAATTGGAATCGGGCTACTGGTCTTTCCCCTGTTGCTTCCCTCACAGTCAGCGGCAGACGAGATGACGATAAGCGCAGGAATGCTCCTTGCCGGGGCCGGTTCATTTTTATGTATCTATGCTCATGGGATGACCCGGACCTATCGGCGGCTGACCATGAACGAAGTCTTCTTCCGTAAAACGCAAAAGAAAGGGTGACCTGGTGTGAAACAAAGTGTATTTACCGTATTCTTGCTGGTCTGCCTGGCATCTGTGTTGACTGGGTGCGGAAATCGATCCAAGC
>CAUEKL010000221.1 GCA_959018215.1 uncultured Gemmiger sp. | reverse complement strand
CATTATCCCGGACAAGCGCAAGTCCATCCGGGAAAGTGCCATCAAGGCCAGCGGCTGGTATTATGCCGAAGGCTCTGTATCAGAGATGTATTACAAGGCCCTGGGCAAGCGGTACGGCTTTACCCTGGACACGCCGGTGAAGGAGATGAGCAAGGAAGCGGTCCATGCCATCCTGTACGGCACCGGCGGGGAAAAGATCGAACTCCAGCGGGAAAACATGTTCGGCTCCGGCACCTACTACAACGAGTTCGAGGGCATTGTTCCCAACCTGGAACGTCGGTTCCGGGAAACCAGCAGCGAGTGGGTCAAGGAAGAAATTGCCTTGGTCATGTCCAGTGAGGAGTGCCCCACCTGTCACGGCCGACGCCTGAAGCCGGCCAGCCTGGCGGTGACGGTGGGCGGCATCAATATCGCCGATTTCTGCGATATGAGCGTGCAGGAGGAACTGGAATTCATCCAGAATGCCAAGGTCTCCGAACGGGATGAGATGATCGGTGCGCCCATCTTCAAGGAAGTGCGGGAACGACTGGGTTTCTTGAACAGCGTGGGGCTGGGATACCTGACCCTGTCCCGCGGGGCTGCCTCCCTTTCCGGCGGCGAAAGCCAGCGCATCCGGCTGGCCACCCAGATCGGCAGTGCCCTGACAGGTGTGCTGTATGTGCTGGACGAACCCAGCATCGGCCTGCACCAGCGGGATAACGATAAACTCATTGCCACCATGAAGCGGCTTCGGGATCTGGGCAACACCCTGATTGTGGTGGAACACGACGAAGATACCATGCGGCAGGCCGACTTCCTGGTGGATGTAGGCCCCGGAGCCGGTGTGCACGGCGGCGAGATTGTGGCCGCCGGCAGTGTGGCGGATGTTTGCAAGGCCAAACGCAGCATTACCGGTCAATATTTGTCCGGCCGCAAGTTTGTGGAAGTGCCGGAGCATCGTCGTCCCGGCAACGGCAAGTTTCTGCGGGTCGTCAAGGCCCGGGAAAACAACCTCCAAAACATCACGGTGGATTTTCCCCTGGGCAAGATGGTCTGCGTGACCGGCGTGTCCGGTTCCGGCAAATCCACCCTGGTCAATGAGATTCTGTACAAGACCCTGGCCGCCGCCATGAACGGCGCCCGCAGCCGTCCCGGCCAGTGCGATGAGGTGCAGGGCATGGAATGGGTAGACAAGGTCATCGGCATCGACCAGTCGCCTATCGGCCGTACTCCCCGTTCCAACCCGGCCACTTACACCGGCGTTTTCAGCGATATCCGCACACTGTTCGCCAACACCCAGGACGCCAAGGCCCGGGGCTATGGACCCGGCCGGTTCAGCTTCAATGTCAAGGGCGGCCGCTGCGAAGCCTGCGAAGGCGGCGGTATCCTGCAGATCGAGATGCACTTCCTGCCGGATATCTATGTGCCCTGCGATGTCTGCAAAGGCAAGCGCTACAACCGGGAAACCCTGGAAGTACACTACCGGGACAAGAATATTTCGGATGTGCTGAACATGACGGTAGAGGAAGCCTGCGTATTTTTTGCCAACCAGCCCAAGATTGCACGCAAGCTCCAAACCTTGCAGGAGGTCGGCCTGGGCTATATCGAGCTGGGTCAGGCGGCCACCACCCTGTCCGGCGGCGAAGCCCAGCGCGTCAAGCTGGCCAACGAACTGGCACGGCGGGATACCGGGCAGACGGTGTATATTCTGGATGAGCCCACCACCGGTCTGCATGTGGCCGACGTGCACCGTCTGGTCAAGGTGCTGGACAAGCTGGTGGATGCCGGCAACACGGTTATTGTCATCGAGCACAATCTGGATGTCATCAAGCGCGCCGACTATATCATCGACCTTGGTCCCGAAGGCGGCAGCGGCGGCGGCCTGGTGGTAGCCACCGGCACACCGGAGGAAGTGGCCGAGAATCCGGCATCCTTCACCGGGCAATACCTCAAGCCGGTGCTGGAACGGGCCCGGCAGCTGCAGGCTGCAGAAAAGGCGGCACCGAAAACCACCCGCGGCAAAGCGAAAAAAGAGTAAGTTCTTTCATATGTTTGAAACTCCTTCGGTCTGCTTGCAAAAAGCGGGTCGAAGGAGTTTTTTCTGCCAACATTTGATAGGACCGGACCCACGGATTGCAGCTGCCAAGTTTTTTTGGGCCAGGCTGCTTCAGATTTTTTGCGGCTTGCGGCAAATTCCCTTGCAAGCTGTGGCTGCGTCCGATACAATAGGAAGCATGGATATGTCTTTGAAGAGGGAGGAATCTTCCATGCCGCAACTGCGCAAAACCCTGGGTGATATTCACTCCGATATCTGTTTGCAGCTGATGCGTCTGATGGAAACGCAAAGCAAGGCAACCCTTGCCCGTTGGGCCATCGGATATGCCCGGGAACAATATCTGCCCATCTGCCGTGAGGCCTGTCCGGAACTGGAAACGGTGGTCAACGATTGTATGGCCTGTGCGCAACGGGGAAAACCGGCAGCACAGTACAAGGACCGGATGCGAACAGCGGCAGCACTGGCACGTGCCAGCCAGGGACCGGCGGCGCAGGCGGCTGCCCGTGCCGTGGCTGTGGCATGTGCCGTTATGCAGACCCCCTCCAATGCGCTTGGATTCCTGTTTTACGGAGCCGCGGCTATGGCTTACACACGGGCGGGGCTGGACAAAAGCCAGGAAGAATACGATGTCCTGGCCAAGGAAGAACTGTGTCGGGCACATGATTCACTGTGTGCCTGTGCCATTGAAAACGAGAAAAATCCGGCCGGAATCCGCTGGAACTGCTGAACGCATTTGGGCCGAAAAAAGCGGTGATGATAAAACATCCCCGCAGGGGAGAACTACAACATGGAAATGCAGGGAATCAAAAAACATGACAGAACCCTTTGGCTGAACATTGCGCTCATTGTGGCGTTTTTTGCGGTCATGTCTCTGGGAATCTACATGGTGCGGGACAAACTGCTGTACAATGCCAACGAGATGGGAAACAACCTGGCCCAGAGCTATTCCAGCGAGGAGGAAACGCGCATCTCCATCTATGAGATGTTCCTGACCATGTGCTCGCTGTATACGGATACCTCCATTGACAACGATGACCCGGCCCAGGCCATGCAGCAGGGGCTGGCCGAGTATTCGAACTATATGTCCCAGGTGCTCGGAGCGGACATTATTGACCCGTATGCGGTGGTGGATGGCAGGATTGTGGCAGCCAATCCCTGGGAAGGAGACGAAAGCTACGATTACAGCCAGAAGGAATGGTATACGAATGCCCTGGCAGCGGACGGCAAGATCGTTTTTACCGATGTGTACACGGATGTCATCACCGGCAAGCGTCTGGTTACCCTGTCCGTGAAGCTGCATGGAGAGGGCAATGTCCTGGCTTTTGATATCCTGATGGATAATTTCCATGTGCTGAAAAACAAGGTCGAGCTGCCTGAAGGCAGCGCCTATTATCTGTTTGACAAAAGCGGCAATCTGATTTACCTTACCGGCGGCTACAATCTGGAGGATGAAGAAGTCCAGCAGTATGCCCGGGAACTTCTGGCCGGGGTGAAGGACGGTTCTTTTGAAAGTCATACCGCCGCCATTCGCGGCCTGGACGGGCAGAAGCAGGGAATCTACTACTATGAGATGAACAACGGCTGGACTTCCATTGTGACATTTTCTTTGCGGCAGATTCTTTACGGGACCAACAACAGCACTTCCATGTTTCTGCTTTCCGGCATTTTTCTGATTCTGCTGGTGGCGGTTATTGTTTCTATCCTGCGGGAATACGCCGAAAAGCGAAAAGTCAAGTATATCTCTGACACCCTGCAGATTTTGGGCGATACCTATTATGCCATCTACCGCATCAACTTTGAAACCGGAACCTATGAAACCATCAAGTCCGCCCCTGATCTGGCGGACCCGCTGGGACAGAGCGGAAAATATGATCATCTGCTGCATACACTTTCTCTGGTAGTGGAAGACAATACCTATGAAGAATTCAAGAAAAACTTCAACCTGGAAAATATCCGAAAGCTGATCCACTCTCAGATTTATGAATTTGGCGGGGATTATCAGCGTCGCTTTCTGCAGGGCCGCAAATGGGTGAGCATCAAAATTGTGTACAATAAGGGCCTTGGCCTGGAT
>CAUEKL010000220.1 GCA_959018215.1 uncultured Gemmiger sp. | reverse complement strand
TTTTCGGTCACGGCATTGATGACGTACATCTGGTTGCCCATGTCCAGGGCCAGGGCGTCGGGCAGGCGGTCGCACATCTTCATGCGGGCACCGTAGCGCGTCATGATCTGTTCGTGGCTGTGCAGATACCGCACACCGTCCCGGCGCCCGGCATACACACAATAGTAGTGGGGACCGTTCAGGTCCAGATTCCGCACCTCGTCAAAGCAGACCATGTCGGCCCAGATCTGGTAGCAGTCCACGCTGTTGGCAAAGTTGATCATGTCCGGGGTGTAGCCGCCGGCGGGGCGCATGTTCACTTCCAGAGCCACGTAGTCCCCCTTCTTGCCAAGTCCTTCCTTGTCCTCGTTCAGGCGGAAGAACTCACAGTGGAAGAACCGGCTCTTGGCACCGAAGGCCTTGATGGTGGCAAACCCCACCTTGCGCAGATCTTCGGGGACCCGCTTCTGGGTCCAGTAAGCCAGATCTCCCTGGGTATTCACGATGTCCATGATGGGGGTGGGGAAGTAGTTGCTGGTGTAGAACAAGGGCACGCAATGGCTGTCGGCCACACCGTCAAAGCTGACGATGGTGCCGTTGATGAACTCTTCCATAATGTAGGGGACGTCCGGACGGCAGGCATAGAAGTCCAGCAGATCACCCTCGTTTTCCAGCTTGTAGGTGGCCTCGGCGCCGCAGCCGTTGTCCGGTTTGACGATGACCGGGTACCCCACCTGCTTGATGAACTCCTTGGCCGCCTCCAGGGTGGAGACCATATGATGCCGTGCCACCGGCACCCCGGCGGCGCGGTAGCTGTCCTTCATCTTGCTCTTGAACTTGATGCGCTGGATGAAGTCGTTCTTGGCACCGGTGTTGATGTTGAAATCGGTGCGCAGGGCGGCGTCCAGTTCCAGCCAGTATTCGTTGTTGCTTTCCACCCAGTCGATCTTGCCGTACTCGTGGGTGAAATATCCCATGGCCCGTACCATCTGGTCGTAGTCCGCCAGGCTGTCCACCCGGTAGTATTCGGTCAGGGTGGCTTTCAGCTCGTCGGGGATCTCCTCATAGGGGGCGTCCCCGATACCCAGCACATTCACGCCGTTGCGCTTGAGCCGGTCGCAGAAATTCCAGTAGGTCTTGGGAAAATGGGGCGAGATAAACACGAAATTCATTGTACAGATTCCTCCTCACAGGGGTCACACCGCCGCACCGCGGTGCCGTACATCACACAAAACGGTTGGTTTCGGGATCGTACTCAAACCCGACTTCACGCAGCGTGCTGCACAGTTCGGTCCGGTCCACGTTTTCTTCCGCGCAGAAATCGTCCAGACCGATATGCCGGTCACGCAGCTGGGTGTTGACATAGCTGAACAGGATCATGGGATCACGGGGCAGCATGAGAAAAACCTCGCTTTCATTGTTCCGCATACAAGAGCCTGCAGAAAGAAGAAAAAGCCGGCCACAAACCGTGGCCGGCAATTTTTCCATCCAAATCAGACCGCGCGGGTGACCTTACCCGAGCGCAGGCAGCGGGTGCAGGCGTAGATATACTTCGGGGACCCATCCACGACAGCTTTTACGCGCTTCACGTTGGGGCTCCAGGTACGATTGCTCCGACGATGGGAGTGGGATACCTTGATGCCGAACGCAACACCCTTGCCACAGCATGCACATTTGGCCATAGCTTGCACCTCCTTTAACATAGCTGTATTATCATATCAAATCCTGCGGCAAAATGCAAGGGTTTTTTCAAAATATTGTAAAAATAATTCCCGGCATTCCGCGTTTTCCACAGGGGGCCCATCCCCAAAATGCGGGGGCGCCCTTGTGTTGAAAGACAGGATACAGTATAATAACAAAATAAGTCTGTGTCAAACAAGTGAGGATTCTGCCCATGAACGGCCTGCTCGGTATTGATGTTTTATATGAATATGCGGTCCGGGCCCTGGCGGTGCTTATCGTCATCCCGTTCCATGAAGCGGCTCACGCTCTGGTCAGCTGGTGGCTGGGGGACCCTACGGCCAAAAACGCCGGGCGCCTGTCCCTCAACCCGCTGCGTCATTTTGACCCGCTGGGCACTTTGTGCATGGTGCTGGGCGGGGTAGGCTGGGCGCGCCCGGTGGGCATTGATCCCCGGCGGTTCCGCAACCCCAAGGTGGGGATGGCTGTGTCCGCAGCGGCCGGACCGGCGGCCAATTTTCTGCTCGGTTTTGTTTCTACCATTATATATAAGGTGGTCTGGTATGCCAGCCTCGGTCAGGCGCCGCAGCCGGTCCTGGACTTTTTGTGGTATATGATCGCCATGAACATCAGCCTGGGCGTGTTCAATCTGATTCCGGTGCCGCCCTTTGACGGCAGCCGCATTGCCCTGCTGTTTTTGCCCCGCAGCCTGTATTTCCGGGTCATGCAGTATGAACGGTACATCATGGCGGCGGTGCTGATTCTGGTGCTTCTGGGTGTGTTGAACCGCCCGCTGGGCTTTTTTGTCAATATTGTGTACCGGGCGTTCATGCACGCCACCGGGTTTGTGGAGGCCGCTTTCGGCCTGTTGTAAGGGGAATATCGCGTTTCATGGAAACTTTGACCTTTCATATAGAAGATTTTGAGGGACCGCTGGATTTGCTGCTGCATTTGGTGGGCAAGAATAAGATGAACCTCTATGACATCAACATCATGGAGCTCATCGAGCAGTACACGGCAGCCATCGCCACCATGCAGCAGGACCGCATGGAGGTCTCCAGCGAATTCATTGACATGGCGGCCCATCTGGTCCAGATGAAGAGTGCGCTGCTCCTGCCCCGCAGCCCCGAGGCTGAACGGATGAAGGCGGAACTCACCGGACGCCTCATCGAGTACAGCGTCTGCAAAAAGGTGGCGGCGGACCTGGGCAGCCGGGCGCGGGACCTGTACACCGCAGTGCGCGCGCCCATGCCTCTGGAAGGCGCGGCGGAATACTCCCGCCCCCAGGACCCGGACAAGCTGGTGCAGGCCTGGTTCAATCTGATGGGCCGCAGCCTGCGCCGCAAGAAACCCCAGCAGGAACGGTTTGAACCCCTGGTCACAGCACCTTTTGTGTCGGTGGCCAGCCGGGTGGCTCATGTGCTGCGGGGCCTTTTGCGGGGGAGCCTGCATCGGATGGGTCAGCTGTTCAGCCGGGAGGAAAGCCGCAGCACCAACGTGGCCACCTTCCTGGCCTTGCTGGAACTGATTCGCGCCGGACGCATCAAGGTGGATGATTCCGGCAGCCTGCAGATGGACCGCACCCGTCGTCCGCGGCAGAGAAAACACACAGGGGAGGAAGCAGCCCATGAATGAACGTCAAAAACTCGGTGCCATGGAAGCCATGCTCTTCGCCAACGGGGAACCGGTGGAAGCCGGACGCCTGGCGGAGGCCATGCGCATCACCCCAGAAGAGGCCCAGGACCTGCTGCGCACCCTGCAGGGAGAATACGACGCCCGGGAGAGCGGCATGGTCCTGCTCCGCTTTGAAGGGGACCGCTGGCAGCTGACCACCCGGCCTTATTACGGGGATATCGTCAAGCGCATCCTGGATACCCGCCACAACGCACCCCTGTCCCCGGCGGCTCTGGAAGTGCTGGCGGTCATCGCCTACAACCAGCCGGTGTCCCGCAGCTTCATCGAGCAGGTGCGCGGGGTGGATTCTTCCTCCACCGTGACCAAACTGCTGGAGCGGGGACTCATTGAGGAGGCGGGACGCCTGGACCTGCCGGGCAAGCCGGTGGCGTTCCGTGTTACCGATACCTTCCTGCGGGTGTTCGGTCTGGGAAGTCTGGCCGATCTGCCGCCCCTGCATGAGGACAATCCCCAGGGAACCCCGGCGGACGATGAACCCCGGCAGATGGAAATGGAGAATCTGGTATGACCGTTCTGTTGGGAGCGCTGGTAGTGGCCGGCCGCATCCTGCTGGTCCTGGTGCTGGCGGTGCTGGTCCTGGCCGTGGTGGTGCTGCTGGCACCGGTGGGTCTGGCAGTTCGCTGGACGCCGGAATTCGGTGTTGTGGTGCATGCCTTTGCGGGTCCGCTGCGCCGGATGCTGTACCCTTGGCATCATCGCCGTCCCAAAAAGTCCCGGAAAAAGGAAAAGGACCCGGCAGCACCTGTCAAAACAAAGC
>CAUEKL010000219.1 GCA_959018215.1 uncultured Gemmiger sp. | reverse complement strand
CCGCTGGCTCTTCACGCTGAAGGAAGCGATGCGGTGCCGGGTCAGCTGGGCCAGGAAGGTCCGGCTGACCCCTTCAATGCCAAAAGTGAAGGAAGCGTGTTCAATGGGGCTGGCATGGCCCACGTCATTCAGCCGCTGCAAAAAAGCCGCTGTTTTTTCCGGCGTCAGCCCATCCAGTAAAGTTTCAATGTGCGCATCGGAATAGCACAGCTTGGCCGCAGCGGCCACCGTCTTTTCCGGGTCGTTGGTGTGTGCAATCAGGTTCACCAGCATGGTATACTCCCCCGTTCATTCCATGGATAGTTTTGTGAGCGGCGCGTAGTTGGCCATGGTCTTTTTGACACCCACACGGTCGAACTGAATCTCCACGATGCAGTCCCCCGCCACCGGCGTGACCTTGAGCACCTTGCCCCGGCCGAAGACCTTGTGATCCACAAAGTCCCCGGGCTCAAAACCGGCGGCCTTCTTTTTGGGTGTCGCTGCCGGGCTTTCCAGCAGGGTGGAAGACCCGCCGGCCGGGGCCGCACTGCGGGAAGATCCGTACCCGGCCCCGAATCCGCTGCCCGGCACCGTATGGTGACCGATCCCCCGGGGGCTTTCGTGTCCGCCCGTGGCGGCAAAGCCGCTGCGGAATCCACCGCCGGAAGCGTACCGGCTGCCGAAACCGCCGTTGTACTCGCTGTTGAGATATCCGCGGGAAGCCCCGGAATATCCGCTGCGCCCGCCCGGCACGTTGGCGGAATAGGTCCCGTATCCGGCGCCGAAACCGCTGCCGGCCGCCGCCAGTTCGGGGCTTTGGGTCTCCTCCATCAGGCCGGGATCAATTTCATTGAGGAATTCGGAGGGCGGGTTGCGCCGGGTCTGGCCGAAGATCATCCGGCTGCGGGAGGAAGAAAGGTACAATTCCTTTTTGGCGCGGGTGATGCCCACGTAGCAAAGGCGGCGTTCCTCCTCCATATCCTCTTCATTATAACGGGCCAGGTCCCCGGGGAAGACTCCGTCCTCCATCCCGATGATGAAGACATAAGGGAATTCCAGACCCTTGGCGCTGTGCAGGGTCATGAGGGTCACCGAGTCGGCATCCTCGTCATAGGAGTCGATGTCGGCAATCAGGGCCACTTCCTCCAAAAAGCCGGACAGAGTGGCATCCTCGCCGTTCTGGTCGGCGTAGGTCTTGACCGAGTTGACCAACTGACCCAGGTTCTCCAGGCGGGTCTCCCCTTCCTCCTTCTGGGCCTTGAGCATGGCCTCGTAGCCGGTCTTGCGGATGACTTCGCCCACGAACTCGTCCAGGGGCAACGTCACCGACAAATCGCACAGAGTGCGGTACATGTCATAGAAGGCATTCAGCGCCGAGGCGGCCCGGGCCAGGGCCGGATAGGTGGAAGCCTCGGAGATGATCTGCATCATGGGCACGCCACGGGAGGCAGCCAGCTCCGCAATCTTGTCCACCGTGGTGGCCCCGATCTTGCGGGCGGGTTCGTTGATGATGCGGCGCAGGCGCACATCGTCCCGGGGATTGACCACAATAGCCAGGTAAGAGTTGATATCCTTGACTTCCTTGCGGTCAAAGAAGCGCTGACCGCCCACAATGCGGTACGGGATACCGGCGCGGGCGAAGTAGGCTTCGACAGGGCTGGACTGGGCGTTCATACGATAGAGCACCGCATGGTCCCGCAGATGCGCCCCCTGGCGCAGATTCTGGCCGATGATATCCGCGATATGGCTGGCCTCGTCCTGCTCGCTGGCAGCGGTATAATGCTGCACCTTGGCACCGGTGCCGTTCTCGGTCCACAGGGTCTTGCCCTTACGGCCGTTGTTGTTCTTGATGACGCTGTTGGCAGCGTTCAGGATATTGGAGGTGGAACGGTAGTTCTGCTCCAGGCGGATGGTCTTGGCGCCGGTGAACACCTGCTCAAAATTCAGGATATTCTCAATGGTGGCGCCGCGGAACTTGTAGATGGACTGGTCGTCATCACCCACCACGCAGACATTGTTGGTGCCGCCCGCCAGCAGCCGCACCAGGTGGAACTGCGCCACGCTGGTATCCTGGTATTCGTCCACCACAATGTAGCGGAACTTGTTCTGGTAGTATTCCCGGGCTTCGGCATCCTTCTTCAACATCTGCACCGTATGGAAGATCAGATCATCAAAGTCCATGGCCCCGGCAGTCTTCAGTCGTTCGGCGTAGGCGGAATAGATTTTGCTGACCAGGGCGGCCTTGGTGTCCTTGGGCGGTTCGGAGGCCACATCCCTGGCCGAAAGCAGCTTGTCCTTGAAGCCGCTGATGCGCGCAATGGCCTGCTTGGGCGGCAGGAATTTATCATCGATCATCAGTTCCTTGTAGATCTGCTTGATGACCCGCTGCTGATCGTCCGAATCATAGATCGTAAAGCTGGTGGGAAAGCCGATGCGCTCGGCGTCCCGGCGCAGAATCCGCACACAGGCCGAGTGGAAGGTGGAGGCATGCACATCGCTGCCCATGGTCTCCCCCAGCATGGCTTTCAGGCGGTCTTTCAGCTCTCCGGCAGCCTTGTTGGTGAAGGTAATGGCCAGCACGTTCCAGGGGCGGGCCGGTTCCACCGCCAGCAGTCTGGCCTGGTCGGCGGAAGGATTGCGGCCGCTCTCCATGGTGTTGCGCAGATATTCCACATCCTCCCGGGTCACGGGACGGCAGACTTCCCGGCTGCCGTGGGCCCTGCCGAACCGGATGATGTTGGCAATGCGGTTGACCAGCACGGTGGTCTTACCGGAACCGGCGCCCGCCAGAATCAGCAGCGGGCCTTCGGTGGTAAATACCGCCTGGCGCTGTACCGGGTTCAGACGGGTAAAGCAGGATTCAATATACTGATCCCGCAATTGAAGATATTCGTTCAAAATGGCGTCAGGCATAGGTGGTTTCTTCCTTTGCTCCTGCAGTCTCTTAAAAGTTAAAATTCCGAGTGTTCAGTATACCACAAAACGTCACTCATGGAAAGGGTCACGGGGACCCATGAGCCGACTTTTCCATACCTTGGGCGTAGCATCCCGGAAACCGGCCGTCAGATATTTTCCCATGGACAGGCTGGCCGCCGTGCCCCGGGCCACACAGTTGAGGGGGTCGGGGGCGATGGCCACATCCACATGCAGTTCCCCGGCCAGATACCCGGCCAGGCCGCGCAGCATGGAGCCGCCGCCGGTCAGCAGGATACCGGTTTTGCCGATGTCCGCTGCCAGTTCCGGGGGGGTGCTCTGCAGTACATTGTGGGCTGCCGCCGCGATCCGGGCAGCCAGTTCCCGCACCGGAGCGTACAGATCCCGGGTGTAGATCAGGCGCCGGGCGGGAAGGTTGGTCTCCCAGGAATGGCCCCGCACCTCCATCACGCCCTCAAACTCGCTCTGCGAACAGCAGGCCACCTGCTTTTTGAGGGCTTCCGCCGTCAAGGGACCGATGGCAATGCTGAATTTCTCCTGCACATACTGGGCGATGCAGTTATCAAAAGCGTTGCCTGCCACCGGCAGACTGGCGGCACGCACCCGGCCGCCCATGCTGATGACGGCAATATCGGTGGAGCCGCCGCCGATATCAATGACCATGCAGCCGCGGGGGGTGCGGATATCCAGCCCGGCCCCCAGCGCCGCCGCCACCGGCTCATCCACCAGATACACCTGCTTGGCACCGGCCGCCATGACCGATTCCACCACCGCATCCGCTTCGATGCCGGTGATGGCCGCCGGAACGCACACCGCCACCCGGGGGCGGATAATCCGCGACGGACACACCTGATTGATGAACCGCACGATCAGTTCATTGGTCATGCGGTGGTCCTGGATCACGCCGTCCCGCAGAGGACGCACGATGTCAATATACCGAGGGGCACGCCCCACCATGCGCAGAGCGTCCTCCCCCACCGCGATAACCGTATTGGAGCGGGTGTCCACCGCGCCCACACTGGGCTGGCGGAAAATGACGCCCTGTTGTTCGGTCGCAATAATGATGGAACTGGTGCCAAGATCAATGCCAATATCGTATTGCTTCATTTGCTTTGTTTCTCCTGGGCCTGCGGCTTTTTGGGCAGGCGTTTGTCCGGGGGTAAGTCTTCCTTGGCGGCCACACTGACCGCGAATACCGAGGCCGCACCGCTC
>CAUEKL010000218.1 GCA_959018215.1 uncultured Gemmiger sp. | reverse complement strand
GGAGAGGATACCATGCTGGCCTATACCTATGTGGAAGAGGGCCGTTTTGAACTGCGGGACAAGCCCCGCCCCACCCTCCAGGGCCCCAAGGACGCCATCGTCCGGGTGACCCTGTCCAGCATCTGCACCAGTGACCTGCACATCAAGCACGGAGCGGTGCCCCGGGCGGTGCCGGGCATCACGGTGGGCCACGAGCTGGTGGGAGTGGTGGAGGAAACCGGCCCCGCCGTTACCAACGTCCGCCCCGGGGACCGGGTGGCGGTGAATGTGGAGACCTACTGCGGGGATTGTTTCTTCTGCCGCCATGGCTGGGTGAACAACTGCACCGACCCGGACGGGGGCTGGGCCCTGGGCTGCCGCATCGACGGCGGCCAGGCGGAGTATGTGCGGGTGCCCCACGCCGACACCGGCCTGACCCCCATCCCCGACCATGTCACCGACGCCCAGGCTCTCTTTGTGGGGGACCTGCTGGCCACCGGCTACTGGGCGGCGGACATCGGGGAGATCCACAAGGGGGACACGGTGCTGATTTTAGGTGCCGGGCCCACCGGCCTGTGCACCCTGCCGTGTGTGCAGCTCAAGGAACCGGGGCGCATCATCGTCTGTGAGAAGGACCCCGACCGCCTGGCCTTCGTGCGCGCCCATTACCCGGAAGTTCTGGCCGTGCCGCCGGAGGGCCTGCCGGAGTTCGTGCGGGCGAACAGCGACCACGGCGGCGCCGACGCGGTGCTGGAGGTGGCAGGCACCGAGGACTCCTTCCGCCTGGCCTGGGAGTGTGCCCGCCCCAACGCGGTGGTCACCATCGTGGCCATGTACGACCGTCCCCAGACCCTGCCCTTGCCGGACATGTACGGCAAGAACCTCATCTTCAAGACCGGCGGGGTGGACGGCTGCCACTGTAAAGAGACCCTGGACCTCATTGCCGCGGGCAAGATCGACACCACCCCCCTCATCACCCACACCTTCCCCTTGCGGGAGATTGACAAGGCATACGATCTGTTTGAGCACCGGCGGGACAAGGTCATCAAGGTGGCCATTGAAAACGAAAAGATCTGACCCCCCTTGACAGGCGGGAGAAAATGGCCTATTCTTAGGTAACTAAGTATCGGGAGGGAGCTCCATGGAACATGACCGGCACGCCGCGCGGTATGTGAGCAAGCTGTCCAACAAGCTGCGCCGCCGGATGGAAGCCTTTTCCACCAAAGGGCAGATGAGCGGCGCCCAGGGCAAGGTGCTCCATTTTCTGCTGGCCCAGAACGGGGATGTGTTCCAGAAGGACGTGGAGGAGGAATACTCCCTGCGCCCCTCCTCCGCCACCCAGCTGCTGCAGAAGATGGAGCAGGACGGGCTCATCCGGCGGGAATCCCTGCCCGGGGACGCCCGCCGCAAGCGGATTGTGGTCTGCCCCAAGGGGCTGGCCTACAAACAGGCGGTCATGGAGGACATCCGCACCCTGGAAGCCGAACTGACCCAAGGCATCGACCCCGACGACCTGGAGACCTTTCTGCGGGTCATGGAACAGATGCTTAAAAACATTCCCTGAACGCAAAGGGCTGCCGGTGAGGCACAGCGCCCGCCGGCGGCCCTTTTCCGGCCCCAATACTTAGGAAACTAATATACTCAGGAGGCACCCATGCAAACTACCCAGGTGGATTACCGGAACGGGCCGCTGTTCCCCATGATCCTGCGCTTTTCCATCCCTGCGGCCATCTCCCTGCTCATCACCGCCGTCTACAACATTGTGGACCGGATCTTTGTGGGCAACTGGGTGGGCACCTCCGCCCTGGCGGGGCTGTCGGTGTGTTTTCCCCTGTCCTACATGATGATGGCCTTCGGGCTCATGTGCAGCGCCGGCGGCTCCACCTGCTTCAGCCTCTTTTCCGGCCAGGGAGAGACCAGGCGGATGAACCGGGCCTTCGGCAACGCCTTTGTGCTGGTCTGCTTCTTTGAGATTCTCCTCTCGGTCTTTCTGCTCCTTCTCACCGACCCCCTTTTGCAGCTCTTCGGCGTCACCGACACCGCCTACCCCTATGCGGTGGTCTACTATCGCATCGTGGCGCTGGGGTGCCTCTTCCAGGGGCTGTCCCAGCTCTTCTGCGACTTTGTGCGGGTGTCCGGCAAGCCGGTGCTGGGCATGTGCGTCACCGGCATCGGGGCGGTGACCAACATCCTGCTGGATGGGGTTTTCATCATCGTCTTTCACTGGGGGGTGGCGGGGGCCGCCCTGGCCACCGTCATCGGCCAGTTCCTCTCCGCCGCCTTCGGGGCCTTTCTGGTGCTCAGCGGCCGTACCCTGGTCAAAGTCTCCCCGGACATCTTCCGTCTCCAGAAGAGACTGAGCGGCAACATCCTCTCCTGCGGGTTTGCCTTCTGGGTGGCCCAGATGGCCATGGGCTTCATCAGCCTGGTGTACAACAGCCAGCTGGGCCGCTACGGCGGGGACATCGCCATCAGTGTGTATGCGGTGATCTCCAGCATCATGACCTTCGTCATCATGCCCGCCAGCGGCATCAGCCAGGGCATCCAGCCCATCCTGGGCAACAACTACGGCTGCGGCAACTACAAGCGGGTCATGCAGACCTTCCGCCAGGCCACCGCGTTGTCGGTGGGCATCACCTGCCTGATCTGGGCGGCGGTGCTGGTCTTTCCCCGGCAGATTCTGGCGGCCTTCGGCGGCACCCAGGAGATGTTCGACATCGGCGTGGAAGGGCTGCGCATCAACTTCTGCATCACCCCGGTGCTGGGCTTCGTCATGCTGGCCACCACCTTCTTCCAGTCCATCAACCGGCCGGTGCCTTCGGTGCTCATCTCCCTGCTGCGGCAGGTATTGTTCCTGGTGCCCTTCCTCTACCTGCTGCCCCTGGTGTGGCAGATCAACGGCATCTTCTTCGCCCAGCCCATCAGCGATCTGCTGGCCACCCTCCTCTCCCTGGTGCTGGTCCTGCGGGAACAGCGCCGGATGTACGCAAAACTCCCCGCCTGAAAACAAAAAGCCCCGGACCGAACAGGACCGGGGTTTTCTTTGTATATCAGGCTTTGGCCTTCTGTTCCGCCTCCATGGCGGACAGTTCGGGCATGACGGTGCGGCGCATGGTCAGGTAGCAGGCCAGGCCGCCGATGACGTTGGAGATGGGCTCGGCCAGAAAGACGCCGTTGACCCCCAGCCCCGCCAGATGGGGCAGAAGCAGGGTCAGGGGCACCACGATGATGGCCTTGCGCAGCAAAGAGAAAAAGACCGCCATTTTGGCCTTGTTCAGCGACTTGAAGACGCTCTGGCCGGAGAACTGGAAAGCCATCATCACGAACCCGAAGAAGTAGATGTGCAAAGAGGGCACGGCGGCGGCCAGCAGGTCGGGGTCGTGGTTGAAGATCATGATGAAGAGGGAGGGAAACAGGCTGATGCACCCCCAGATGAGCAAGGTGTAGGCGAAGCCCAGCTGGGTCATGAACCGGATGGCCTTGCGCACCCGGGGCACGCTGCGGGCGCCGTAGTTGTAGCTGATGATGGGGGAAGCGCCGTCGGACAGGGCCATGACCGGGGTCTGGGCGATCTGCCGCACCGAGTTGATGACCGTCATGACGCTGATGTACAAATCTCCCCCGAAGGTGCGCAGGGTGGCGTTGCAGGCCACCTGCACCAGGCTGTCGGTGAAGGACATGACAAAGCTGGAAGTGCCCAGCACCGCAATGCGGCGGATGCAGGCCCAGTCAGGTCGGAAGCCCCGGAACTGCAGTTTCAGCTCGGTCTTGGGGCCTGTGAGGAACCGCAGCACCCACAAAGCCGAAAGTCCCTGGGAGAGGATGGTGGCGATGGCCGCCCCCCGCACCTCCAGCCCGCAGGCGAAGATCAAAACGGGGTCCAGGGCGATGTTCACCGCCGCCCCCAGCAGTACGGTGAGCATGCCGGTTCTGGCAAAGCCCTGGCAGTTGATGTAGGGGTTGAGCCCTAAGGAGGTCATCACAAAGACGGTGCCCAGCAGATAGATCACCATGTAGGAGGCCGCATAGGGGTAGGTGGCGTCACTGGCCCCCAGCAGATACAGGATGGGTTTGTGGAAGAGGATGCCCAGCACGGTCAGCCCCAGCCCGCAGACCACCAGCATGAAGTAGGCGTTGGTCATGATCT
>CAUEKL010000217.1 GCA_959018215.1 uncultured Gemmiger sp. | reverse complement strand
AGGCAGAGTCCCCGCCCAGAGCCCCGCCAGTACCCGGCAAAAAGCTCCCATAATCAGGATGTTGGCTCCCAGGGCCACCCACTGCAGCGCCACGTTGGCAGCGATATATTTTTTGCTTTCCCCCACCGTGGCGATGAGGCGCTTGTTGATCATCATGACTTTTGTTTCCTTTCCGTGGTTTTCAGGGCCCGGCGCCGGGCAAAGCCGTGGGCCGCCATGGCGCACAGACACAAAATCCCCAGCACCCCGTGCACCGCTCCGGCCACGCCACCCTGCATCAGGGCAGGCACCCCGCTGGCAAAGGCCGCCAGCAGCAGGGCCAGCAAGGCCACCCCCGCCCCCGTAAGCTTTTTGCGGCAGGCGATCATATGCCCCACGCAGACCACCAGAAACACGCTGGCCGCTATTTTATGGACCACCGATCCCGTCAGCGGCTGCAGCAGCGTGACCAGACCGCTGAGTGACATAAGGCCATACAGCACTTTTTTGCCCATTGTGTTTTCCGTCCTTTCCGAGATAAAACCGATTTGCATTAGGTTTGTTATCGCTAACTCTTATGGCAAGAAGAAGTGCGTTCTTTGGTTAGAACGCACTAACTCCAGTATACTACCATGGTCCCGTCCATTTGTCAACCGGTCCGATTGCCACTTTTTGGGGGAACTGTTGCCACAGAGGCTTGCTTTCGGGAGCGGTTCCGGGCATACTGTTGGTAAACGGAAAAAACAAAGACAAGGAGGTCGCTTTTCATGTGCACCAGCATCACCGTATCCTCGCCCCTGTGCCTGCACGGGCGCAACCTGGATCTGGAATATTCTTTTGGGGAGCAGGTGGTCATCACCCCCCGTGGGTATACGTTTGCCTTTCGGCGCCGCCCTTCCCTGCCCCGGCACTTTGCCATGATCGGCATAGCCAATGTGGCACAGAACACGCCTCTGTACGCCGAGGCCGTAAACGAAAAAGGGCTGTATATGGCGGGGCTCAATTTCCCCGGCAATGCCTGGTATCCCCCGCAGGAGGAGGTAGTCGGTGAGGCCGTGACCCCGTACGAGCTGATTCCTCTGGTCCTGGGGCAGTGTGAAACCCTGGCCCAGGCAAGGGAACGGCTATCCTCGGTGCAATTGGTGGGCATTCCTTTTGCGCCGGGCTATCCTCTGGCACCACTGCACTGGCACATTGCCGACGCCACCGGCGCTTTGGTGGCAGAGCCCATGCAGGACGGGCTGCATCTGTATGAGGACCCGGCGGGTGTGCTGACCAACAATCCGCCTTTCCCATATCAGCTGACGGCGCTGAACAATTATCAACATCTGTCCCCCAAACCGGCGGAAAACCGCTTTGCCGCCGCCCTGCCCCTGGCGCCCTACGGCCAGGGCATGGGAGCCATCGGGCTGCCGGGAGACTTTTCGCCCCAGTCCCGGTATGTGAAAGCCTGTTTCCTGAAAGCCAACGCCGTGTGGGGAGATACGCCCCTGAGTGCCGTGGCCCAGTTCTTCCACATTCTGGACGGGGTGGCCATGGTGCGGGGCAGCGTGCGCACCCCGGAGGACAAGTGCGACATTACCACCTACTCCTGCTGTATTGACGCAGAACACGGCATCTACTATTTCAAGACCTACGACAACAACCGCATCCGGGCGGTGCATCTCCATGCGGAGGACCTGGAGACCGACACCCTGTTCACCTTCCCGCTGAAGGACCAGCAGGACGTGGAGCACCTGAACGGACGCATTCCGCAAACCCGCTGACCCAGTCATGACAAAAGCCGCCCCCGCAGAATCTGCGGAGGCGGCTTTTATTTGTTGTATGGGGCTTATTTCTTTTTGGTGTTGCCGCCCATCCGGCGGTCCCGGCGGGCGTATTCAGCCAGGGCCTCATCAAAGCAGGCCTTGTCGAAGTCCGGGAAGAGGGTGGGGGTGAAATAGAACTCCGCGTAGGCGCACTGCCACAGCAGGAAGTTGGACAGACGCTCCTCACCGCTGGTGCGGATCATCAGGTCCACGGGGGGCAGGTCGCGGTAAAGGTGACTTTCGATGGTGCGCTCGTCGATGGCGGCAGGGTCCAGTTTGCCCTCCTTCACTTCCCCGGCAATGGCGCGGACCGCGTCGGTGAGCTCGGCATGGCTGCCGTAGTTCAGGCAGAAATTGACAATACCCTTCTTGTTGTCCTTGGTCAGGTCCATCATGTAATCCATGGCGTCCAGCACCCGCTGCTGCAGGCCGTCCCGCCGGCCGCTGAACAGCACCTGGCAGCCACGCTCGTTCATCTCGTCGGCGATGGTGCGGAAGTTGTTGGCAAACAGGTCCATGAGGTAGCCTACTTCCTTGGCATCCCGGGCAAAGTTCTCGGTGGAAAAGACGTACAGGCTGAGCACATGCACGCCGCGGTCCCCCACGGCATAGCGGGTGATCTCCTTCAGCCGCTCAAACCCGGCCTTGTGGCCCAGGCTGGCAGGCATCAGGCGCTGGCGGGCCCAGCGGCGGTTGCCGTCCACGATGATGGCAACATGGGTGGGAATCCTTGTTTCGTTGGCAGGCATGGTTGTCTCCTTTTCACTCTTGGGCCGTCTGGGGCGGCACGGTCTCGGGGGCGGCTTCTCCAGGATGCTGGCGCCGCCAGTTGAGGAAGCTTTCCAGAATCACGGCGGCGGATACCGAATCCAGCCGTTCTTTGCGCTTGGCGCCGAAGGTATCATTCTGCGCCAGAATGGCCGCCGCCGAAACGGTGGTGCGGCGCTCGTCCCACAATACCACCGGCATGCCGCAGGCATCGGCCAGGCGCTGGGCAAACCGGCGGCTCTTGCCGGCGCGGGAACCCTCGGTGCCGTCCATGTTCTTGGGCAGCCCCAGCACCACTCCCTCGGCCTTTTCCCGGAACGCCACCGCCGCCACAGCCTGGGCCGCGCGGTTCATGCTCTTTTCTTCGATCTGCGGGGTGATGGGGGCGCAGACCAATTCGGTGGGGTCACATCCGGCCAGGCCGGTGCGGGAATCCCCGTAGTCTACTGCGATCCATTTCATTGACAAGCCCTCCTGAGCCGTTGCGAAGTGTACGGCACGGGGCCGCTTTTCGTATAGTATACCATTTGTGCCCCCCGGGCACAAGGCGGTCAGACATGCAGGCGCTTGTCCAGACGCTGGGCCAGCAGCGCCGCCAGCAGGATCTTGAGCACATCCCCCGGCAGATAGGGCAGCACGCACCAGACCAGGCTCTGCCACACACCGGTACCGGTGATGGCCATGAACCAGACGGTGCCCAGGGCATAACAGCCCACACAGCCCACCGCCATGGCGGCACACATCCGCCAGAAGCTCCGGCCCCAGAGCTGGACCAGCGCACCGGTGAGCAGTGCCGCCAGCATAAAGCCGATGGCGTAGCCGCCGGTTTTGCCGAAGAGCACCGCCGGGCCGCCGGAAAGCCCGGCCATGACCGGCACGCCCACGGCAGCCAGCAGCAGGTAAACCAACTGACTGCCCGCGCCCCACACCGCGCCCAGCAGCAGGCCGGACATGTAGGAAGCAAACAGAGCCAGATTGATGGGCACACCCCAGGGCATGGGGACCTGGATCTGGCTGCAGACAGCCGTCAGGGCCGTGAACAAGGCACAAAGGATCATCTTGCGCAGGCGTAGATGGGTGGTGGTATTCATAGGCATATTCCTTCTTTCCGTAATGGGGGTACCCGGCCGGACAGGAGCAGGCCGGAGCCAGTCTTTTTTCAGTATATCCCAGCGGACCCGGTGCCGTCAACCGCGGAAAAAGGAAGAAGCCCCGGCCGGGCCGGGGCTTCCATTGGGAAGGTAAACCGTATAGGGGGGTATCTCTTAGCGCTGGATACGGCCGGAACCGTCGCCGCCGGCCAGCTTCTCCACCTCGGAGACGGTGACCATGTTGTAGTCGCCTTCGATGGAGTGCTTCAGAGCGGAAGCAGCCACGGCGAACTCCACGGCATCCTGGGTGCTCTTGCCGGACAGCAGAGCGTAGATCAGGCCGCCGCCGAAGCTGTCACCGCCGCCGACGCGGTCGATGATGTGCAGGTCGTACTTCTTGCTGAAGCAGTATTCGTTGGAAGCAACGTCGTAGAGCATGGCGCTCCAGCCGTTGTCGGAAGCGGAATGGCTCTCACGCAGGGTGATG
>CAUEKL010000216.1 GCA_959018215.1 uncultured Gemmiger sp. | reverse complement strand
GGCCGCCGCATCGGAACGGCGGGACTTTTCGCTTCCTTTTGGTCACAAAAGGAAGAACTGAACGGTAAGCAGCCGCTTGCCAAGCAGCCTGCCGCCCTTCCAAAATTAGCAAACAAACAAAAAAAGCCCCCGGCATTACTGCCAGGGGCATTTTTTATAAGGTTACTTGCTTCTCGCCAGCGCCGGGCGCAGGCGGCGGGTCCGGGTGTAGACCATCTCCTGCACCGCACACATCTTGTCGGCCAGGCAGACCAGCCAGGCTTCGGTGCAGGTGGGGGGCACCGGGGTCAGGGGGAACATGTGGCGCAGGATCACGTTCTGTTCCACCTCGTCCAGGTCCCAGTCCTGCAGGGCATTGCGCAGGGCCGTGCGGGGATGGGTGAAGCCGTGCAGGCGGTGGCTCGAATCCTTTTCGTGCCAGTCATACAGGAAGTAATCGTGGAGCAGGGCGCCGCGGATCAGGCTGTCCCGGTCCACCTCCACCCCGAAGGCATCGGCCAGACGGCAGCTCAGCGCCGCCACCCGGACGCAGTGTTCGTACACGCTCACCCCGCCATGCTGTACAAAGTCATGGGTGCGGGCGTAGCGGCCTTCGCGCTCCAGGCGCCGGGCCACAGCGGAAATTTCAAGAGCCAGGTTGGTCACCTGCATCGGCGTTCCTCCTTTTAAGGTCCGTCATCGGGAAAAGCCAACATTCATTCCATTAGCTATTATACAGGCCCCGGCCGCCTTTGCAAGCACCCAACTGTAAAATGTTTGTTAAAACGGCGTTTTTCTGCCAATCAGCTGAACATGACCACATCTTCCACCGGTTTTTCGGCAGGTTCCACCGCCAGGGCGGTGAGCACCGGACCGGTGGAGTCGGGGGTCTGGCCCTTGTAGATGGGATGGAACTTGATGGCCACCTTGGCGGTCAGGGTGATCCAGTCCCGCTGTTTCAGGGTCTTGTAGGCATCGTACTTGCAGGGGAAGCCCACAAACTGGATGTCCTGCACGCAGCAGGTCATGGCGAAACGCCCGGGCACGAAGGAATCCTTGCCCGCCCGGGAAGTCTGGCACACCTGGGCCAGGAACTTCACCGTCTTGCCGTTGTATTTGTCCGGCTCGTCCATACAGTCCATATACCAGATGCCGAAAAACTCCGCCGGGATCTCAATCACCGGGGCGTTCACGTCAAAGGGCAGGGGGTCGGGGATATCGTCGTAGGCCACCGAGCCGTCCTTGAACTCGTAGGCGATGTCGCACCGGCGGCTGGCCTGGCGAACCAGCTTGTGGATGAGCTGGCGGCTCTCGTCGTCGTTCACCGCCTCCGCCCGGTTGACCACCAGCAGCTCGCTGGTGCGCAGCTTATCCAGCAGCAGGGACCGCATGGCGTTGTCCCCGGCGTAGGTCTTGATGGTGGTGCCGTCGGCGGTGGCCAGGCACTGATAGATCACCCAGTTGGCGGGCAGGGCGTCCGCCAGGTCCTGGATGAGCCACATGCCGTTGTACTCGATGATGACCCGGCCGCAGCCGCTCTTGGCAGCCAGACGGCTCAGGTTCTGCTGGTTCAGCTCCGCCTTGTCGTTGAGGTATTCGACGGTCACCCCGCCGAAGGCGAAACGGTCGGGATCGTACTCTTCCTCGCCGTCCTCACAGATGAGCAGCAGGGTCTTGTCCCCCGAATCAAACTGCTCGTCCTCCATGGTCTCCTGGATGAACTTGGTCTTGCCGCTCTCCAGCATGCCCACGAAAAGATAGACGGGGATCTGTTTGCTTGCCATGGTGTACCCCTTTCCTGCTTACAGGCCGAACAGTTCCGCCAGGCCGTGCTCGTCCAGGCCGGAGCCGATGACGCACAGCTTGCCGGTGACATCGGGGCTGCCGGTGCGGATCTCGTGCTCGCCGGGGACCATGTCGAACTCATACCAGGTATTGCCGCCGTCCACGATGCCCTTGGCCCGCAGCACGCTGCCGTACTTGCCGGTATCCAGGGCGGTGAGGGCCGCTTCCAGCTCCTCCTTGGTGTAGTGGCGGGCGGTCTCCCGGCCCCAGCTCACGAACACCTCGTCGGCGTCGTGGTCATGATGATGGCCGCAGCTGCACACACCGTGCTCATCGTAATGATGCTCGTGGTGCTCATGGTCGTGATGGCAGCACTCGTGGTCGTGGTCCTCATGGTCATGGTCGTGGTGGCAGCACTCGTGGTCATGGTCCTCATGGTCATGATCGTGGTGGCAGCACTCGTGGTCATGGTCCTCATGGTCATGGTCGTGGTGGCAGCACTCGTGGTCGTGATCCTCATGGTCATGGTCGTGGTGGCAGCACTCCTCCCCATCGTGGTGATGGTGGTGATGATGGTGCTCGTCCTCCCCGGCATGGGCCACATTGGCCTCCTGGGCCTGCTGGATGAGCTCGGCCACCAGGTCCCGCTTGCCGTCCATGACCGCCACGATCTGCTTGCCGTTCAAAGCGGCCCAGTCGGTGGTGACGATGGTGGCGGTGGGGTTCTTTTCCTGCAGCAGGGCCACGGCCTTGGCCACCTTGGCCTCGTCGGCGTTGCCGGTTCGGCTGAGGATCAGGCAGGAAGCATGGCTGACCTGGTCGTCATAGAACTCGCCGACGTTCTTCATATACATCTTGCCCTTGTTCACGTCGGCCACGGGGACAAAGCTGTGCAGGGTGACGGGCAGGGTCTCGGCCACGCCCTCCACGGCGCGGGTCACGTCGGACAGCTTGCCCACGCCGGAAGGCTCAATGAGGATGCGGTCGGGATGGTAGGTCTCCACCACCTTCTTCAGGGCTTCCCGGAAGTCGCCCACCAGGGAGCAGCAGATGCAGCCGGAGTTCAGCTCGTTGACCTGGATGCCCGCTTCCCGCATGAAGCCGCCGTCGATGCCGATCTCACCGAATTCGTTCTCGATGAGCACCAGCTTTTCGCCGCCGAAGGCTTCCTGGATCAGCTTCTTGATGAGCGTGGTCTTGCCTGCGCCCAGAAATCCGGAAAAAATATCAATCTTGGTCTTGTTCATATTCAATCAACCTCTGTTTTCTGTTACAGTGAAAGGGCGGCCGGCCCGGCACTCCGGGCCGCCGTCTGCTAATACCATTATAACAAAGCCGTCAAGGGGCAAAGGGCACAATTTTCCGGGGCAAAGCCCCGGGTTTTTGCACGTTCTTGTGCCAAAATGCCCGGGGCTGATTCGTAGAATCAGACAGAGGGGCACCTGTGCCCGTCGCACTTTTGTGCTATACTGGGGACAAACGCCATCCGATGGGAGGGACTTTGCTTGTACCGTATTCTGATCGTGGAGGACGACCGCACCCTGGCCCGGTCCATCTCCCGGGTGCTTTCTGACCGGGGCTACACCCCCGCCGTGGCCGAAGACCTCACCGACATCCTGCCCCAGTTCCGTGCCTTTGATCCCCAGCTGGTGATCCTGGACCTTTCCCTTCCCTACCACAACGGCTACCACTGGTGCCGGCGGCTGCGGGAGGTGTCCGACCTGCCCATTCTGTTTCTGTCCTCGGCGGCGGACAGTCTGAACCAGGTCACCGCCATGGACCTGGGCGCGGACGATTACGTAGCCAAACCAGTGGACGCCGAGCTGCTGGGGGCCCGGGTGCAGGCCCTGCTCCGTCGGGCCTACGCCTACCGCCGGGCCCCCGAGCTGGCGGACTGCGGCGGGGTTCCCCTGGACCTGGGGGCCGGGGTGCTGCGGGCGGACACCGGCCCGGTGACCCTGACCCGCAACGAGCTGCGGATCTTGCAGGCGCTGCTGGAGCGGCGGGGCAAGGTGGTGCGGCGGGAGGACCTGATGACCGCCCTGTGGGCCACCGACTGCTACATCGACGAGAACACCCTGACGGTGAACGTGGCCCGGCTGCGTAAGAAGCTGGAAGCTGCCGGGGTGCCGGGGCTCATCCGGACGGTGAAAGGGGAGGGATACTGCATCCCATGAAAACGGTGCTGGCCTATCTGTATGAGCGGCGGCAGATCCCCCTGACCTGGGGGCTGTGCACCGCCGTCTTTGCCTTTGTCACCCTGCTGTACGGCCTGCCCGCCGAGGGCGCCGCCTACGGGGCCGCCCTGGCCCTGGCCGGGTGCGGCCTGCTGCTGGGGGCCGGGTGGCCGGGGTGGCACCGCCGGGTGCAG
>CAUEKL010000215.1 GCA_959018215.1 uncultured Gemmiger sp. | reverse complement strand
GTGCAGGTGCTGGCCACCTGCGGCGACAACCACCTGGGCGGCGATGATTTCGACGAGCGCATCGCCAACTGGCTGATGGAAAATTTCCGTGCGGAGCACGGCATCGACCTGCACAACGACCCGGTGGCGGTCCAGCGCCTGCGGGAAGAATCGGAAAAGGCCAAGAAGGAGCTTTCCAGCGCCCGCCAGACCGAGATCAACCTGCCTTTCATCGCCACCGCCTCCACCGGACCTCTGCACCTGCAGGCCACGCTGACCCGGGCCAAGTTCGACGAACTGACCTCCGACCTGGTGGAGCGCACCGCCCTGCCGGTGAAAAATGCCCTGCGGGACGCGGGGCTGGCCGCCAACGATCTGGATCAGGTGCTGCTGGTGGGCGGTTCCACCCGCATCCCGGCGGTGCAGGCCAAGGTGCTGCGGATGGTGGACCTGGAGCCTTCCAAGACGTTGAACCCCGACGAATGTGTGGCCCTGGGGGCTGCCGTACAGGGGGGACGTCTGGGCGGCGAGGTGCTGGCCAGCGGCGGCGAAAGCCTGCTGCTTATGGATGTGACCCCGCTGACCCTTTCCATCGAGACGGTGGGCGGTGTGGCCACCCACCTGATCGAGCGCAACTCCACCATTCCCACCCGATTTTCCAAAATCTTTACCACCGCCGCGCCCTTCCAGTCCACCGTGGAGATCAAGGTGCTGCAGGGGGAGCGGGAATTTGCCAAGGACAACAAGCTGCTGGGTACCTTCACCCTCAAGGGCATCAAGCGCGCCTGGGCCGGGGTGCCTCAGATCGAAGTCACCTTCGATATCGACGCCAACGGCATCGTGACGGTCAGCGCCAAGGACCTGGGGACCGGCAAGCAGCAGAGCATCACCATCACCGGCACCTCCAACCTGAGCGAGGAGGAGATCCAGCGGGCCATGCGGGACGCCGCCATGTACGCCGGGCAGGACAAGGAACGCAAGGCCGCCGTGGAGGCTCTGAATGCCGCCGAAAGCGCTCTGTACCGGGTGAACACGGCCCTGGGCAGCAAGGCGGGCAAAGCCCTGGACCGGGAGAGCAAAAACCGCATCAAGGAGGCGGAAAAGGCGCTGGAAAAGCAGACCCGCCGCAAAAAAGCCGAGACCATGTCCCCGGCAGAAACCCAGGCTGTGGTCACCGCCCGGGAGAGCCTGGAGCAGGCGGCGGCTTCTCTGCTGACCGCCTGGGAGACGGAACAGCGCACCGCCAAACAGCAGTAAGAAATAAAAAGAGGCTTCCCTCACCGGGAAGCCTCTTTGCTTTTGGTTTGTCTGTCGGTGGGGCAGGGGAGAATGCTCACAGATAGCTGGGTTCCTCCCGGCGCTGACCGGCCAGACCGGGATGGTCCAGCACCGCCCCGGCGCCCAGGGCCACGCAGTCCAGGGGCGCTTCGGCAATATGGACCTCAATGCCGGTCTCGTTCTGGATCAGGGTGTCCAGCCCGCGCAGCAGGGCACCGCCGCCGGAGAGCATGATCCCCCGGTCGATGATGTCGCTGGACAGTTCCGGCGGGGTGCATTCCAGGGTATCCTTGATGGCGTCCACAATGCGCAGCAGGCACTCGCTCATGGCCTCCCGCACTTCCTCGGAACGGATCAGAATATCTTTGGGCAGGCCGTCCACCAGGTTGCGACCCTTGATCTCCATGGAAGTTTCGGGGTCCTGGGGACAGGCGGAGCCGATCTCCATCTTGATCTGCTCGGCGGTGCGCTCGCCCACCAGCAGGTTGTATTTCCGCTTGATGAAGGCGATGATGCTCTGGTCCAGGGCATCGCCGGCGCAGCGCACGCTGCGGCTGGCCACAATGCCGGACAGGCTGATCACCGCCACCTCGGCGGTGCCGCCGCCGATATCCACGATCATGCTGCCTACAGGGTCGGTGGTGGGCAGTCCGGCGCCGATGGCGGCGGCCATGGGTTCCTCGATCACCGTGACCTGCTTGGCACCCGCCCGCACAGCGGCCTGGCGCACGGCCCGGCGTTCCACCTCGGTCACGCCGGAGGGCACGCAGATGACCACCCGGGGCCGGGCAAACAGGCTTTTGCCGCAGGCCTGGCGGATGAAACTCTGGAGCATGGCGGCGGTGATGTCAAAATCGGCGATCACGCCGTCCTTCAGGGGCCGCACCGCCACAATGGAGCCCGGCGCCCGGCCGATGACCGCCTTGGCTTCGTGGCCCACGCTGCGCACCCGCAGCTCGTCGGTGCGGGTGTCCACCGCCACCACGCTGGGCTCCCGCATGATGATGCCGCGGCCTTTCATGTACACCAGGGTGTTGGCGGTGCCCAGGTCAATGCCGATATCTTTGGTAAACATGTTGTGCAGTCCCTCGCTGATGCTGTGAAAAAATCGGGTCAGAAAATTTGCCATGATGCTCTCCTTTGCGCCGGGTCCCCGGCACAAAGAGCGGTCACAGCGCCATGAACTGGCTCAGCAACTGTGCCGTACGGTGGACGGGCAGGCCCATAATGTTGTAATAACATCCCTCAATGCCGCTGCACCACAGTGCCGCGTGTCCCTGAATCGCGTAGGCCCCGGCCTTGTCGTAGGGTTCCGGTGTGCGCACATAGCGCAGCAGGTCCTCCTCCGCAATGGGGGCAAAGTGGACACGGGACGTTTCCACACAGTAGGCGGCATGGCCGTTGCCGCAGACGCAGACGCCGGTATGTACCAGGTGGGTGCGCCCGGACAAAGCCCGCAGCATGCGGGCGGCATCCGCCTCGTCCCGGGGCTTGCCGAAGACCTCTCCTTCGCATTCCACCACTGTGTCGCAGCCCAGAACGATATCCTCCGGATGCTGGACCGATACCGCCCGGGCCTTGGCCACGGCCAGAGCCTGGGCCAGATGGGCGGGGCAGTCGGCCGCAATTTTGCTTTCATCCACATCGCTGGCACAGACGGTGAAATTCTTGGTAATCAGGGCAAGCAATTCCCGGCGGCGCGGGCTGCCGGAGGCAAGGATCAAAGACATGGGATGTTTCCTTTCGTTGGCTATTATATAGCGCTGTCAGATAAAATCCTGACGAAATCTAGGGTGCAGGCCAAAAACGGCCAGTCCCTCAGCCCCGCCCGGTGGAGCCGAATCCGCCTTCTCCGCGGGCGGTGTCGCCCAGGGTGTCGGCAGCCACAAAGTCCGCCTGCCACACCGGGGCAATGCACAGCTGGGCCACCCGCTCCCCGGGGGCAATGGTGTAGGCTTCGCTGCCCAGGTTCACCATGGGCACCTTCAGCTCGCCGCGGTAGTCGCTGTCCACCACGCCCACACCGTTGGCCATGCACAGCCCGTGCTTGATGGAAAGCCCGCTGCGGGCATACACCAGGGCCACGCACTCGGGGCCGGGCAGCTCAATGGCCAGGCCGGTGGGCACCAGGACCCGCTGCATGGGCTCCACGGTCAGGGGAGCATCCAGCAGGGCGCACAGGTCGGCAGCCGCCGCGCCGGCGGTGGCATAGGCGGGGGCCTTGGCGGTTGGATTCAGTCGCTTGAATTTAACGGTCTTGCGTTCCATATTGTCTCCTTTTTTCAAAAAGGCTCAACCAGTATAGTATAATCCCCGGGTGAACTCGCTGTCAAATCCCCGGCCCTCCAACAGCAGCTCCAAAATCTGGTGCACCCGGTCGGGGGCTTCCAGCGTGAAGGCGGCCAGGGCATAATCCGCAGGCAGTTCGCCCAGCCGGTCGCCCATGTACAGGGGAACCGGGTTGTAGACGGTGCGGATACCGGCCATACCCGGCGCCGAGCACCGCACCGGGAAATCCCGGCCCTTGCGGTCCCGCAGGCTGCCGCTGTGGGGACAGCCCTTGCAGTCCCGCACGTTGCGCAGGGGACAGGCCCGGGTCAGCATCAGGGGCATGTGGCCGTAGCACAAAGCCGCGGTGGGCACACCGGGGTCGATGAGCCGCATGGCGGGCAGGGGCGTTTCGGGATGAACCAGCATTCCCTGCAGGCCCAGCTCTTTCCAACGCCCGGCAGCCACCGGGTTGGTCACGTTCAGACCCATACCGCCGTACCGGGGCAGGGAAGTGGCATACCGCAGATGGGCAGGATTGTTCAGCACCACGCCCCGGAATCCCTGCCCTTCACAGGCAGCTAGGGCGGCCTTGGCTGCCTCCTCGGCAGCGCCGAAGCAGACCC
>CAUEKL010000214.1 GCA_959018215.1 uncultured Gemmiger sp. | reverse complement strand
CCCACCGGGTCGATCTGCTTCAGGCCGCCGTACCGGCTGCCCATACCGGCCGCCATTACGGCCAGGATCGGTTTGCTGTTCATAAAAATCCTCCCCATCTGTACGGATGTCTGTTGTTCTTATTGTATACGTTTGCCCGCCGGGATGCAAGCACCGGAACGCAATGGCAGGCAACGGTTAAATTACGGTAAATTGCGGCGAAAACCGATAGTATTTTTGACACAGACGTGCTATAATGTATACCAACTAAAAAACCGCGAAATCCTGTTCGGGGCCGCTGTTGTGCGGCCGTATTGCTTCCGGAAAAGGAGGGGATGGAGATGGGCACAACCTGCAAGGGTCTGGTTCTGGCCGGCGGTGGCGCCAAAGGCAGCTACCAGGTCGGGGCTTACCGCGCGCTGAAAGAGCTGGGCTGGCAGCCCGACATCATCACCGGTACCAGCGTGGGCTGCCTGAACGCCGCCCTCTTTGTGCTGGACAAAATTCCCGAAGCGGAAGAACTGTGGAAAAACCTGGATATTCACGGCGTGCTGGAAATGCCCGACGGAAAAACCCCGGAGGAGCTGCAGAACTTTCTGCTGGACACGGTGCGCAGCGGCGGGCTGGACCTGGAACCGCTGGGGGACGTGATCGACCGCTACCTGGACGAGGACGCCATCCGGGAGGCTCCGGTGCGTTACGGCCTTGTCATGACCGAGATGAACACTTTAAAAAGTGTGCAGCTGCCTCTGGAACAGATCCCCCAGGGCCGCCTGAAGGAATACATGATGGCCTCCAGCGCCTGTTTCCCCGCCCTGCGGCCCCGCACCATCGACGGGGTCAAGTACATCGACGGCGGCTGGCGGGACAATATGCCCCTGGACCTGGCCGCCAACATGGGCGCCACCGAACTGGTGGCGGTGGACATTGAAGGGGTTGGCTACAACAAGCCCAACCGCACCGGCCTGCCCACCCGGGTCATCCGCAGCCACTGGGACCTGGGCCCCATGTTTGATTTTGACGGGGTGCGGGCGGCGCGCAATATCTCCATCGGTTACCTGGACACCCTGCGTGCCTTCGGCCGGGTAGGGGGCACCGCGTACGCTCTGCTGCCCGACCCGGACGACTTCCTGCCCCGATTCGCTGCGGCTTATCAGCAGCAGCTTTCGGCGGCCATCTCCCGGGCGCCCACCCTGGCCCTGGCCGAAACCATGGCCCGGCAGCGCCGGGAGTATCCGGCCCCCTTCTCCCAGAATCTTCTGGCTCCCACCCGGGGCGCTTCGGCTCCGCTGGAACTGGCGGCGGAGAAGATGAATGTTCCCCCCGAAGAACCTTACACCCCGCGCCATCTGGCGCTGACCTTCTTGAGCAGCTTCGACCGTGACCCTGCCGACCGCTTCCGTGTCCTGCTGGGCAGGGAAGAGGGCAACCAGATCGGGGAAACGGCCCTGGCCGCTGCGGCGCCGGAGGATTTTGTCACGGCGCTGGTGTCCCACACCTTGCAGGAGATGCACTTCTTCTGAGGGTGGGCACCCGGTCCGGCGGTGCCGTTTCATCGCCGTATTCAGGAAAGGAGCGTGCAGCCTATGCGTACATTTACAGGAACCACCGCTTCCGGCGGGCTGACCATCGGCCCTGTGGTGCGGATCGACCGCGGCCTCATCGGGCTGCACCGGATCGTCAGCGACCCCTATCAGGAGCGGGCGCTGTATGACGCCGCCATCGTGCTGGCCAAGGATGAACTGGCCATGCTGCGCAAGCGGGCCCAGGACCCCAAGGACGCGGATATTCTTCTGTTCCAGATGGCGCTGCTGGAGGATGAATCCTTCACCAACGAGATCGGGGACTACATTGCCGCGGGGGCGGGCAGTGCCGCCGCCGTGGAGCGGGCCGAGCGGATCTTCGCCGGGCGCATCAGCAATATTGACGACGATTACATCAAGGAACGCAGCGTGGATGTCTGCGATGCCTGCCGCCGGGTGGTGGATATCCTGGACGGCCGCTCCCGGCGTCCTTTGCAGCTGGACCAGCCCAGCATCCTGGCTGCGGACCTGTTTTATCCCAGCGATCTCTTCTCCCTGGACCGCAGCATGATTCTGGGGCTGATCTCCGACCGGGACAGCATGACCAGCCATGCGGCCATCATGGCCCGGGGCATGGGAATTCCGGCTTTGTGCCGCCTGGGGGAGGGGGTTGCCAAGAGTGCTGAGGGGCACACTGTGGTGCTGGACGGTGAACAATCTACCCTGATTGTGGATCCTACCCCGGAACAGACCGAGGAGGCCCGCCGACGGATTGAGCAGCTGCAGCACCGCCGCCACCGTCCGGACCCGCTGATCAACAAGCCCAACCGCACCCGGGACGGCACCGCCTTCGTCATTCTGGGCTCCGCCAACTCCAGCGAGCCCAGCGAGATCCGGGCGGCCCTGGACAACGGTGCCAACGGCGGCATCGGACTGGTGCGTACCGAGTCCATGATCCTGAACAATTTTGATGAAGAACGCCAGGTGGCGGAATACCGCAAGCTGCTGGAAAGCGCCGAAGGCTGGCCGGTGGTGGTCCGTCTGTATGACCCTGGCGCCGACGACGGAGCCCCCTGGGTGCAGACGGTGCAGACCCTGGCCGCCCGGGATTCCCTGTACAAGACCCAGATGCGGGCCCTGCTGCGGGCCGGCGGGTCCGGCGTCCTGCGGGCGGTGGTCCCCATGATCTGCGGTGTGCAGGGCTGGGATGAGTGCATGAACAGCTTTGAGGAGTGCAAGCGGGAGCTGCGCCGGGAGGGCATCCCCTTTGATGAGGACCTGCCGGTGGGCTGTATGATCGAGGTGCCCGCTTCGGCGCTGGAAGTGTCCGAGATCATTGACCACGGTGCCCGCTTCTTGTACATCGACCTGGACGATCTGGCCAACTTCATCTATGTACAGCCCCAGAACGAGCGGGAGGAGCGGCGCAAGACCGATACCCCGGTGGTCAAGCGGCTGGTGCGGGATGTGCTGGACGCCGCCACGGCCCGCCATACCGATGTGACCCTGTGCGGCATTCCGATGAACCAGCTGGACGCCATGCCCGGCTATATGTTCCTGGGTGCCCGCAGCTTCTGCGTGGAAAACGCCTGCCTGACCGAGCTCAAGGCCAGCCTGCTGCAACTGGATCTGTCTGTGCAGCGGGGGCGGGAAGCCTGAAAAACAGTTGAAAACTGACCCTTGTGCCGCATATACTGGGCAGGAGGGCAAACGCAAAGCGGGGGATGCCGTCCGGCATCCCCCGCGCTGTTGTCATAAGGTTTATTCCAGGTCCCCCGTCAGGGTCATCACGGCGGCCAGTGCCGCCAGGGGCGCGGTCTCGCACCGCAGGATGCGGGGCCCCAGACCCACCGCCACCCCGCCGGCCGCGGCGGCCTGCTCCGCTTCCTCGGGGGCAAAACCGCCTTCGCTGCCGGTGACCAGAGCAATGCGGGCTGCTTCCGGGGCGTCGGCCAGGATCTGCCGCAAGGACCGGCCGCCGCCCTCATAAAAGAAGAGCACCAGGTCGTACTGCCCGAACTCGGCGCAGACCGAGGCAAAATCCGGCAAAGGCATGCGCACATCCGGCACCAGCCCCCGGCCGCACTGCTTGGCGGCTTCGGCGGCAATGCGGTTGTACCGCTCGTTCTTGGCCTCCTCCTTTTTGGGGGCGGCCACACAGTACCGGCTGAAGAAAGGCACTACCTGTGCCACTCCCAGCTCCACGCCGTGGCGGATGACCTCCTCCAGCTTGCCCTGCTTGGGGTAGGCGGCATACAGGGTCACCCGGGTCCTGGGCTCGGCGGTGCTGGGATACCCTTCGCTCACCGTGAACAGGACCCGGTCCCCCTCGATGCTCTCGATGCGGCCGGTGTATTCCAGGGCGTCCGGCCCGCACAGGACCACTTCGTCCCCGATACCCGCCCGCATCACATGGACCAGATGGTGGGCGTCGGTGCCCTGCAGCACCGCATGGCCGTCGGCGACTTCCCGGGTGAAATAGCGGTGGGGCATCTCTCAGTCCTCCTTGCGGCAGACGATGCACACCCAGCCGCGCTTTTCGTGTACCTCAAAGGGGTCCAGCCCGGCGGCACGCAGTCCTTCCAGCACTTCTTCCTTGCGGGTGTCGATGATGCCGGAGGCGATGAACACCGCGCCGGGGGCCATCAGGGCGGGCAC
>CAUEKL010000213.1 GCA_959018215.1 uncultured Gemmiger sp. | reverse complement strand
GAGCAGGACAGGGTGGCAGTGGTACCGCTGCCGCTGCTGTTCTGAATCAAAGAACGCAGGTAGGAGTCCAGCTCATCCACCGCCTTGTTGAATTCGGCCTGCTTGTCGCTTTCAGCGGCGGACAGGGCCTGGGCCCGGGCTTCCGCCTCGCTGATAGTGGCGTCCTGCTGCTGGATGTTGGCAACGATCTTATCAATGGTGGCATCCAGCTGGTTCTGCTGGTCGGCCAGGGTGGCTTCCTGGGATTCCAGCTGGGCCTTCTGATCTTCCAGTTCCTGTTTCTGCTGGTTCAGAGCGGCTTTCTCGTCGTCCAGCTGCTGGCAGACTTCCTCGTCCTTTTCGGAGATATCGGCCAGGGCCTGGGTGAAGTTGAGCAGCTGGAACAGGTTGGTGGCGTTGGACAGAATGTCGATGCCGCCGCTGTAATGCAGCATCTGCATGCTGCTCATGCGCTCCTTGAAGCCGTCCCAGCGGGCGTCGAATTCGGCCTGTTTCTGGTCCACTTCCGCCTGCTTGGCGGTGATGGCATCCTCGGTCTGGCCGATCTGGGTCTTGATGTCGTCCATCTGGTTATTGAGTTCCCGGGCCTGGGCCTCCAGCTCTTCGTTCTGGGCTTCCAGCTGCTGTTTCTGATCCTGGGCGTTTTCCAGGTTTTCCTGGTTGGCCGACTGCTGGTTGTGAATATCGTTCAGTTCCTGCTGGAGTTTATTTTTGTTGGCTTCCAGCTCCTGCTGTTTTTCGTCGGCATAAGCCGGCGCGGCTGCCTGAAAAACCAGGGCCGTGGCCATCACCAGGGTGAGGCCCAGGGAGGCAGCCTGACGGATGTGTTTTTTGACTGCAAGTGAGATCATGTTTTGGATTTCCTCCACCAATAGGGGTCAGACGTTGAGGTGTTTGCGGATGCTGGTGGCGGTACCGATGCCGCACATGACAAAGCCGAAGGCCACGAAGCCGATGACGATATAATACCACACATTTTCCAGCGGGACCAGGGTGCCGCCCAGCAGGTTGGACAGGCTGGACGGGTTTTCCAGGTACCAGCGGTAGAGGGCATAATAGGCCCCGCAAACCACGCCGGAAGAGATGGCCGCCGAGATCAGGCCGGAAGTAACGCCCTCCACAAAGAAGGGGAACCGGATGAAGCCGTTGGTGGCACCCACCAGCTTCATGATGCCGATCTCCTTGCGGCGGGCAAAGACGGTCAGACGGATGGTGTTGTTGATGACCACGATGCTGACCAGGGCCAGCACCGCCACCAGGCCGTAGCTGACGTAGTTGACCACCCGCTGGATGGAGACAAAGAGCTTGGACAGTTCCCGGGTGGCACTGACGCTCTCCACGTTTTCAACAACCCGGAGCTGTTCGATGATCTGGTCGATATTGGCTACATCGTCCACCACCACACGGTACATGGCGTGGAAGGGGTTATCCTCCGCAAAGGTATCCGTCAGGTTGGTGTACCCGCTGAGCATATCGGAAAATTCCCCCAGCACATCGGCGGGCGACATGTAGGTGACCGAAACCACCCCCGGCACCGCCTTGATGGCGTCGCCGGCAGCGGTGATCTGCTCGTCGCTCAGCCCGTCCACCAGGTAGACGTAGCTTTCGTTCTGTTCCCCGATATATTCCACCATGGCGTCGATGTTCATGCCGAACAGCAGCGCCGCGCCCACCAGGATCATGCAGACGATCTGCACACCCATGGAGGCAAAGGTCATCAGGCGGTTGGCCCGCATGTTGTGCAGGCCCTGCCCGACCAGATAAGTAAAACTGGAAAAACGCATCATCAAGCCCCCTTACAGATAAGTCGGTTCCATGCCCATTTCCCGCATGCGGGCTTCGTACTCCTGGGCCACTTCCGGGTGGGAAGTGTCCGAAGCGACCTGCCCGTGGGCCAGGGTGATGACACGGTTGTTGTACTTTTTGGCAAGCTTCTGCACCAGTTCGTGTTCGTGGGTAACCACCACCACGGTAATATGTACCTTATTGATGGCCTCGAACAGCTGCATGATGTCCATGCTCATTTCGGGGTCGATGTTACCGGTGGGCTCGTCGGCAATGATGAGCTTGGGACCATGGGCCAGGGCGCGGGCCACCGCCACACGCTGCTGCTCACCGCCGGAAAGCTCGTCGGGCAGGCGGTCCATCTTGTCTTCCAGGCCCACCAGGCTCAGGGCGAAGGGCACCCGGTTCTTGATGACCTTGGTGGAGATATTGGTCACCCGCATGGCGAAGGCCACGTTTTCATACACGGTCATGGTGGGGATCAGGCGGAAGTCCTGGAACACCACGCCCATCTGGCGGCGCATGTAGGGCACCTTGCGGCGGCGCAGACGGGTCAGGTCCTGGCCGTTGATGAAAACCTTGCCTTCGGTGGGCTTTTCTTCCATGAGCATGAGCTTGAGGAAGGTGGATTTGCCCGCACCGGAATGGCCAAGGATAAAGACGAATTCTCCTTCTTCGATCTGGATATTGATATCTTCGAGAGCAACGTTTTCGTCGCTCTGGGTTTCATACACTTTGGATACGTGTTCAAATTGAATCATGGCATTCTCCTGCGCTTCTCAACACTTCCCTGCCCCTGAAACGGGCAGAACGATACAGATACTAATGTACCATGAATCCCCGCTTGCGTCAAGATTGCCGAAGGGTGACTTCTCTTGTACAAACGTGATTTTCGCGGTACGGACGGGCAGTTGTGATAAGTTTGTAAAATTTGGGAAAACCTCTTTTCCCTGTAAAGAAGGATTTTGCAGGTTTGTGTTACACCAAACCTGCATCACAAGCAAAAAAAGCGCCCCGACCGTTTGGGCCGGGGCGCTGAAAAGGCAAATTTCAGTATTTGGCGGGATTGGCAGACAGATACTTTTTGACCATCAGGGCCACCTTGAAGACGATGGCGTCATCGAACTTGCGCAGGTCAAGGCCGGTGAGCTTCTTGATCTTCTCCAGGCGGTAGACCAGGGTGTTGCGGTGCACGAACAGGCCGCGGCTGGTCTCGGACACATTGAGGTTGTTCTCAAAGAAACGCTGGATGGTGAACAGCGTCTCGGAGTCCAGGCTGTCGATGCTGTCCTGCTTGAAGACCTCATGCAGGAATGCCTCGCACAGGGTGGTGGGCAGCTGGTAGATCAGGCGGGCAATGCCCAGGTGATCGTAGGAGATGACCTGTTTTTCGGTATCGAAAACCTTGCCCACTTCCATGGCGATCTGGGCTTCCTTGAAGCTGGCCGCCAGGTCCTTGATGTTGCCGATAGGGGTGCCGATGCCCACCACGGCCTTGATGTAATGTTCGCCCTGAAGGTTATCCACGATGGAGGCCGCCAGCTTTTCCATATCCCGGGTGCTGGTGTCGGGGCGGATCTCCTTGACCAGGACGGTATCGCTCTCGCTGATATTGAAGACAAAGTCCTTCTGCTTGTCCGGGAACAGGCCGCTGACCACATCATAGGCGGAAATATCATTGCCGCTGGTGACACGGATGAGCAGGACCACCCGCTGCACGTCGGACACGAAGTGCAGTTCCCGGGCCTTGGCATAGATATCGCCGGGCAGGATATTGTCCAGCACCACATTCTTGATGAAGTTGGTCTTGTCGAACTTTTCATCATGGTACTGCTTGATGCTCTGCAGGCTGATGGACAGCAGCGCCGCGAACTGGCTGGCGGTGGTGTCGCTGCCTTCCACAAAGACGGCATAATCGTTGTGCTTGGCGTTGGAGAACTGGTGATAGGCGTAACCGTCCTTGACAAAGGAGTCCCCCGCTGTCAGCCGGCTGGCCGCAAAGCCCTCACGCACTTCGCCGATCTGCCCCAGTTCGGAGCAGGAGATCACAGCCCCCGTTTCATCCACCACACCCACAACGCGGTCGATTGCATCCTTCATCTGGTAGACCACATTTTGGAATACCCTGTTTGCCATAAGCTGCCTCTCCTTACCATTGTGCTGAATGACCAAATCGCCGCAAGGTTCCCTGCCGGCCACTCTGCCGTTATTTTGACCCAAACCGACGGGTCCCTGATGTATATTTTACACAATCAACTTGACTTTTGCAACATATTTCAACGAGAAATTCAATATTTTCTTGTGTAGTTTTGTTTTGGGGCCATTTTTACCTGTTTTTTCAGCAAAAACAGGAGGCGGTTTTTTCCGTCAAAATGCCAATGTCCGGCCCAAAAGCCGGACATCCCACATCAAAAATCGCTTGCAGCGTCATTTT
>CAUEKL010000212.1 GCA_959018215.1 uncultured Gemmiger sp. | reverse complement strand
TTTTGGCACAGTATAAAGGCAGGCGGCTGCTGATCTGCCCTGCCGCCCTGCTGGCCGACGAACTGCCCCGGGAGCCCTGGGACGCAATCTTTGCCCCGGAGGAGCTTCTCACCGACCGGTAACCCCGCCCGAAACATTTTCCAAACATGAAAGGAACAACACATGAAACGCAATCTGAGCACCAAGACTACCCTGCTGGCGCTGGCCATGGCCGCCGCCCTCTCTTTGGCCGCCTGCGGCGCTTCTTCCCAGTCCACCACAGCTACCCCGGCCCCCACAGCCACCCCGGAGACCTCCACCGCCGAGGACGGCGCCATGGCCGAGGATATGGCCGGTACCGGGACCCCTGCCCCGGACAGTGAGCTGTCCGCCATGGTGGACAGCATCTACGAAGCCTACCCGGTGGAACTGATGATGATGCAGACCACCGCCATCGACCTGAACGATGAAACCTGGCTGACCTACAACACTGGCCTGAGCGCCGAGCAGGCCGCCCTGGTGGACGCCGGTGTGAAGAGCGAGTCCATGACCGGCAGCCAGGCCTATACCCTGGTGCTGCTGCGGGTCAAGAACGCCGACGACGCCCAGACGGTTGCCGACACCATGCTGGAAAAGATGGACCCGGCCCGGTGGGTCTGCGTCATGGCGGACAAGATGCGGGTGGCTACCTTTGACGACAAGGTGCTCTTTGTGATGACCGATTCCGAGCTCACCGACATCGACGCCCTGTTTGCCGCTGTGCCCGACGCCCTGGGGGTGGAGTTCACCTACGACAAGTCCGCAGAAGTGGCCGCTGATGACGCCATGGTCCCCTCTGAGGAGGAGATGAACAACCCGGTGGCGGGCTGATGAGACCGCCTCTCCCCCGTTTCTGAATCTGCAAGCAAAAACCGCCCTGCCGGAAAGCCCGGCAGGGCGGTTTTGTGTTGCTGATGCAGGTTCAGGCCGATGGGCCCGAAGCCGGATTATTCAGCGCTCTTGGCGGCGCGGATCTCCTTGATCAGTTCAGGAACAACCTTGAACAGGTCGCCCACGATGCCGTAGGAAGCCACTTCGAAGATGGGAGCGCTCTCGTTCTTGTTGACGGCGATGATGGTGTCGGAGTCCTGCATACCGGCCACATGCTGGATGGCGCCGGAGATGCCCAGAGCCACGTAGATGCGGGGATGGACGGTCTTGCCGGTCTGACCGACCTGATGGTCGGCAGACAGCCAGCCGGCATCGGTGACGGCACGGGAAGCGCCCACGACGCCGCCCAGAACACCGGCCAGTTCCTCGGCCAGAGCGATGCCCTTGTCCACGTCGGAGCTGATGCCACGGCCCACGGAGACGACCACGTCGGCGCCGATCAGGTCAACCAGCTTCTTGGCGCTCTTCTTGATGTCCAGGATCTCCACATGGATATCCTCGGCGGTCAGAGCGGGGGTGAACTTTTCCACCACGACCTTGGCAGCGCCGGCCTCATCGTAAGGCTGGGTCTGCATGACACCGGGACGCACGGTGGACATCTGCGGACGGAAACGCGGGCAGATGATGGTGGCCATCAGGTGGCCGCCGAAGGCGGGACGGGTCATCTTCAGGTTGGTGTTCTCTTCGAACTTGGTGTTGTCCACATCGATGTTGGAGGTGGTGCGCAGGAATTCCTTGTACTTCTCCACATCCACATCCAGATGGGTGCAGTCGGCGGTCAGGCCGGTGTGCAGGCGGGCGGCGCAGCGGGGGCCCAGGTCACGGCCCAGGTTGGTGGCGCCGATGAGCACGATTTCCGGCTTCTTCTCCATGACCAGGTCGCACAGGACCTTGGCATAGCCGTCGGTGGTGTAGTCCTTCAGCAGAGGGCTGTCGGCGTAGTAGACGCGGTCGGCGCCGTAGCCGCCCAGAGCCTTGATGTAATCTTCGTTGAGCTCGCTGCCCATCACAACACCGCACAGCTCCACGCCCAGGTCATTGGCCAGCTTGCGGCCTTCGCTGAGCAGCTGATAGCTGATGGTCTGCATCTGGCCTTCGCGCTGTTCGCAGAAGACCCAAACGCCCTTGAAGGCGGCGGTGTCCATAGCATTGAATTCTGCCATTGTAGTACTCTCCTTCCTCAAATCAGGTGCTTGTCGTTCAGCAGACCAACCAGCTGGCTGGCGCTTTCGACCATCATGCCGGCGCCCTTGACCGGGGGAGCAAAGGACTTGTAGACGTTCGTCGGAGAGCCCTTCAGGCCGATGGTGTCGGTCTCGATGAGGGGATCGTCCTTCAGAGCGTTGTAGTCATACACCTCGATGGGCTTGTCGAAGCACTCGAAGATGCCGGACACGCTCATGTAGCGGGGAGTGTTCAGTTCCTTGATGCAGGTCAGCAGGCAGGGAGTCTGAACCTTCAGTTCCATGTAGCCGTCTTCCAGCTGACGCTTGACGGTCAGGCTGTTGCCGTCCTTCTTGATGTCGGTGACATAGGTGACCTGGGGCAGATGCAGCTTTTCAGCGATCTGGGGGCCGACCTGGGCGGTATCGCCGTCGATGGCCTGACGGCCGCAGAAGACGATGTCGTCGGGACCGACGCCGATCTTGTTGACGGCAGCGGCCAGGATCTGAGAGGTGGCGAAGGTGTCGGAACCGCCGAACTCACGGGCGGAAACCAGCACGCCGCGGTCGGCGCCGCGGGCGATCAGCTCACGCAGCATGCCTTCGGCCGGGCCGGGGCCCATGGTGACGACGACGACTTCGCAGCCGGTTTCGTCCTTCAGCTGCAGAGCAGCCTCCACGGCGTTCAGGTCGTCGGGGTTGGTGATGGTGGCCATGGCCGCACGGTCCATGGTGCCGTCCGCCTTGACGGCGACTTTGCCCTGCGTATCAGGGACCTGTTTTACACAAACGATAGCTTTCATTGTACTGCGCCCTCCTTACTTCAGCATCGCGCCGGAGATGACCATCATCTGGACTTCGCTGGTGCCTTCGTAAATTTCGGTGATCTTGGCGTCACGCATCATGCGCTCGATGGGGTAGTCACGGGTGTAGCCGTAACCGCCGAACAGCTGCAGGCAGCGGCGGGTCACGTCGCTGGCAGTGCGGGCGGCAATCAGCTTGGCCTCGGCGGCCTCCACGCTGTAACGGCCCTTGGCGCCGTCCATGACGGACTGCTTCTTCTGGGCGGCAGCGTAGACCAGGTACTTGGCAGCATCCACGCGGGCCTTCATCTCGGCCAGCTCGAACTGGGTGTTCTGGAAGGCGGAGATGGAGCGGCCGAACTGCTTGCGTTCCTTGACGTAAGCCACGGTCTCGTCAATGGCGCCCTCGGCGATGCCCAGAGCCTGAGCAGCGATGCCGATACGGCCGCCGTCCAGGGTGGCCATGGCCAGCTGGAAGCCCTTGCCCTTGACGCCCAGCAGGCGGTCCTTCGGGATGATGCAGTCTTCCATGATCAGTTCGCAGGTGGAAGAACCGCGGATGCCCATCTTGTCTTCGGGCTTGCCGACCTTGAAGCCGGGGTCGGTGCGCTCGACGATGAAGGCGGAAATTTCCTTCTGCTTGCGGCCGCGCTTGTCGGTGACAAAGCCGGTGACGGCGATGATGATGAATACGTTGGCGTAACCGGCGTTGGTGATGAAGATCTTGGAGCCGTTGAGCTTCCAGTGGTCGCCTTCATCCACAGCGAAGGTCTGCTGGCCCTGGGCGTCGGTGCCGGCGCCGGGTTCGGTCAGGCCGAAAGCGCCGATCCATTCGCCGCTGCACAGCTTGGGCAGGTACTTGGCCTTCTGCTCGGGGGTGCCGTTCTCATAAATGGGAGCAGCGCACAGAGAGGTGTGGGCAGAGATGATGACACCGGTGGTGCCGCAGACCTTGCTCATTTCCTCAACAGCCATGACGTAGGACAGCACATCGCCGCCGGCGCCGCCGTATTCTTTGGGGAAATAGATGCCCATCATGCCGAGCTTGGCCATCTTCTGGACAGTCTCGACGGGGAAATACTCTTCAGCATCGACCTTCTTGGCCAGGGGCTTGACCTCGTTTTCGGCAAACTCCTTGTACATTTTCTGTACCATCTGCTGCTGTTTGGACAGGGTGAAATCCATAGCGATAATCCTCCTTATGCAAACGAAATTCCCCCGCCGCCGTTTTGGGGGCGGGAGAAACTCGTCTTACTGTTTACAGGGCGTCGACCGGGGTCTTGGTGCGGTCAGCGTTGTAGACATAGAAGCCCTTGCCGGTCTTGCAGCCCAGGTTGCCGCCGCGGACCATCTTGCGG
>CAUEKL010000211.1 GCA_959018215.1 uncultured Gemmiger sp. | reverse complement strand
CGGTGTGAGCGAGATCGACGAGACCGCCCACATTGAGCGGGGATACGAGAACATTGTGGAAAAGCTGCAGGCTCTGGGTGCGGATATCCGCCGGGTGGAAACGCCGGTGAATGCCGTTACCCGTGCCATGTGACGAGGTCGTATCCCATGGCTTTGTTTACAACTTTATATTCCGGTTCTTCCGGTAACTGCGCCCTGGTGGTCCACCAGGGCCGTTACCTTCTTATCGACATGGGCAAAAGCTGCCGCCTTACGCTGAAGGCGCTGTCCAGCCTGGGGCTGGCTGTCAGTGACTGCGACGGCATCCTCATCACCCATGAACACGCCGACCATGTGGCCGGTCTGGAAACCTTCCTCAAGCATTACAATGTGCCTGTTTTTTCCAGCGCGGCCACTCTGGACATGCTGGAATCCCGGGGAACACTGCCTCCGGCCATTGACGCGGTGGCTATGGACGGCCGCACCGAGGAGATCGGCGGGTTCACCGTCCGGTCTTTCCCCACCAGCCATGATGTGCCCTGCTGCGGCTACCGTATTCACACGCCGGACGGCAAAACCATGGCCCTGGCCACCGACCTGGGAGAACTGACCCCCGTGGTGGCGGAAAATCTGGCCGGCTGCGACCTGGTGGCGCTGGAAGCCAACTATGATGCCTTCAGCCTTCACGGCGGCCCGTACCCTTATTATCTCAAGGTTCGCATTGCCAGCGACCGCGGACACCTGGACAACCGGGCCTGTGCGGCGACGGTGCTGGATCTGATCCAGGACGGCTGCAAAAAGTTTGCCTTGTGCCATCTGAGCCAGACCAACAATACCCCGGAACTGGCGCTGACCACGGTGTATAACGTGCTGCTCAGCGCGGGCATTCAGCCCGGGCGGGATGTGCTCATCCAGGCCCAGAGCCGCAACGAAGTTTCCCCTTACATAGAATTCTGAGGTCCGTTCCATGCAAAACATTGATCTGATCTGCGTCGGCAAGCTCAATGCCTCCTATTTTGCGGCGGGGGTGGCCGAGTACCAGAAACGCCTGGGCGGCTTCTGCCATTTCCGCATCATCGAGCTTCCCGAAGCTCCGGTGTCCGACCGCAACCCCAGCCCGGCTCTCATTGAAAAGGCCCTGGACAAGGAAGGCAAAGCCATGCTGGCGGCGGTGCGCAAGGGCGCTTATGTGGTGGCCTTGTGCGTGGAAGGCCGCCAGATCTCCAGCGAGGAACTGGCCGCCCTGATTGCCGACCGCGCCAACAGTGGGGCAGGGGACATGGCCTTCCTCATCGGGTCCTCCCACGGCCTTTCTCCCGAAGTGAAGGCGGCGGCCCAGGCGCGCATCTCCCTGGGGCGCATCACCTTGCCCCATCAGCTGGCCCGTCTGGTGCTCACCGAACAACTCTACCGTGCCTGTACCATCAACGCCGGAATGAAATACCACAAGTAAGCACAATGCAAAAAGCCCCCGCACCGTCTGGTGCGGGGGCTTTTGCGTTTATCGGTCAGGTGCCGTACAGGCGGGGAAAGCTCAGTATTTCAGAGCTTCCAGGTTCTCCCGGTACGGGGTGTCCAGCGGGTTGGACATGGGGGCCTGGGCCTTGTACTTGGCCAGCATGGCGGCGCTGCGGGCGGGGTCGGCCAGGGTACCGGCACCGGCAATGCAGCCGCCGGGGCAGCCCATGCCTTCCAGCAGGTATCCGTTGTACTTGCCCGCCTTGGCCATCATCATCATCTTGCGGCATTCTGCCAGACCCTGGGCCGAAGCTACCTTGACTTCGCGGTCGGGGTCCAGCTTCTTGATGACATTGACCACAGCCTGGGCCACACCGCCGGAAACCGCGAACCCGCGGCCGTCGCCGCTGGCTTCGTCGAAGTTGTCGGTGGGATCGTCGGGCAGGGAGCTGAAGTCGATCTCCTTGGCCTCGAACAGGCCCATCAGTTCCTCAAAGGTCAGCACGAAGTCCACCTCGCTGCGTACCGAGCGGCGGCTGGCTTCCAGCTTCTTGGCGGCGCAGGGGCCGATGAAGCAGATGCGGGCATCCTTGTCGTCCTTCTTGATCAGACGGGCAGTCAGTACCATGGGAGTCATGGTCATGCTGATGCAGTCGGCATATTCGGGGAAGAGTTTCTTGGCCATGACGCTCCAGGCCGGGCAGCAGGAGGTGCCCATGAAGGGATGCTTGGAGGGAACTTCTTCCATGAAGTCCTTGGCCTCATCGATGGTGCACAGGTCGGCGCCGATGGCAACCTCAGAGATACCGGCAAAGCCCAGCATCTTCATGGCCTCACGCAGCTTGGCGGGGGTGACGCCGGGGAACTGGTTGACGAAGGCGGGGGCCACAATGGCAATGACCCGGTCGCCGCGCTTGATGGACTGGATCAGCTGGAAGATCTGGCCTTTGTCCACAATGGCGCCGAAGGGGCAGTTCACCAGGCACATGCCGCAGCTGACGCACTTGTTGTAATCGATCTCCGCACGGCCGTAGGCGTCGGAATGGATGGCGTCCATGCCGCAGGCCTTGGCGCAGGGGCGCTCCACACGCACGATGGCGTTGTAGGGGCAGGTGGCCACGCAGCGGCCACACTTGACGCACAGGCTCTGGTCGATGTGGCTCTTGCCGTTGCGGAAGCTGATGGCCTTCTTGGGGCAGACTTCCTGGCAGGGATGGGCCAGGCAGCCCTGGCACAGGGAAGTGACCTTGATGAGCTTTTCGGGGCACTTGTTGCAGGCGTACTTGATGACGTTGATCAGGGGCGGTTCATAGTACTTGTCCGCGGTGATGATGCTGTCCAGACCTTCGCTGGCCGAAACGCTCTCGTCCAGCGGCCGCAGGGACAGGCCCATGGCCAGACGGATGCGCTCGGACACGATGGCTCTTTCCAGGAAGATGCTGCTGCGCAGCGAGCGTTCCTCGCCGGGGATGATCTCATACGGAAGTTCCCGCATCAGGTAATCGATATCCACCTTCTCGTTCACTTCGTAGGCCATCCGGGCAACTTCGGTAAAAACCTTGCGCCGAATGTCGGTAACAGGGGTATAAATGCCTCTCATTGCGCTTTACTCTCCTTAATACGCATTTTGGGAGCGCACGGAAAAAATACGCCTTTTCCCGCAATTTTATAGAACATGTGGCTCCTGTTAAAATATTACCAAGAACCGTCGCGTTTGGCAAGGGGAAAACACAAAAATGCGGGGGAAAACACCAAATTGACAGGAAACATTCGTTGTTATACCGTTCCGTACACAAAAAAAGGCAGGACCGCCCTGGACGGTCCTGCCGGAAATCGGAAATTCTTTACTCTGCGGCCACAGCCTTGCTGCGCTGACCGTCCCAGGCACCCAGGGTCACGGTCACGATGTCGCCGCTCTTGTGGCCGGGCGCGGTGACTGCCACCGGCAGATACTGCTTGGTGTACCCGGTGAAGAGGGTGGCGGACAGGGGCGTCTCCAGCAGCACTTCGGCCTTGCGTCCCGCCATGGCGGCAGCCTCCTCGGCCCGTACGGCCTCCACCGCCTCGCTCATGCGGCGGCTGCGGGCTTCCTTCTCGTGCTCGGGGATCTGGTCGGGAAAATCATAGGCCGGTGTGCCCGAACGGCGGGAGTAGGGGAAGACGTGCACCTTCAAAAACCGCTGGCCGGTGACAAACTCCATGCTCTTTTCAAAATCCTCCTCCGTCTCCCCGGGAAAGCCCACGATCACGTCGGTGGTCAGGCTCAGGGCTTCGGCGCCGAAGGCCTCCCGCAGCTTGCCCACCACCTCGGCATACTGGGCGGTGGTGTAGGGGCGGCGCATGGCCCGCAGGGTCTTGTCGCAGCCGCTCTGCAGGCTCAGGTGGAACTGGGGGCAGAGCTGGGGCACGGCGGCCAGGCGGCGGATATCCTCATCGGTGAGCATATCCGGGTCCAGGCTGCCCAGACGGATGCGGTCGATGCCCGGCACCGCCGCCGCGTGCTCCACCAGTTCCGCCAGCCCGGTGCCGGTGTCGGTGCCGTAGCTGGGCAGGCTGATGGCGGTCCGCACCACCTCCCGGTAACCGGTCTGAACCAGACGGCGCAGCTCCTCCAGGATGCTGCTCTCTGCCCGGCTGCGCACCGGGCCCCGGGCCCGGGGGATCACGCAGTAGGCGCAGCGGCGGTTGCAGCCGTCCTCCACCTTCACAAAGGCCCGGGTGTGCTCCGCAAACCGGTCCATGGGCAGTTCCTCAAACTTTTCCCCTTTTTCGTGGGGACGGATGTCCACCACCCGCTCGGCGGTGCCGTCCAGCACCTGCTGCACCG
>CAUEKL010000210.1 GCA_959018215.1 uncultured Gemmiger sp. | reverse complement strand
TCAGCGCACAGGCCATGGCCACTACAGCCAGCAGACCGGATAGCGGAATATAGGGTTTCAGCCAGGTTTCCAGGGCCACAAGCAGGAAAGAAACCCCGAGGACTACAATGACCTTCATGCTGTTGCGCACATAATGGCGGCGGGCATAGGCGGTCTCAAAGAAGAAGGCAAGCCCGTACCCTACGGCGGCACCCACCAGAATTCCCATGAGGATGGATACGGGAATCTTGGCAAAATCCTGCCAATGCGCACTGCCGCCCTGGGCCATACCCGTGAAGGTGGAAAACAGTACAATCACATAAATATCATCGCAGGAAGCCCCCGCCATGATCATCTGCGGAATCCCCTTTTCCGTGCCCCAGTGCTGGTCCATCAGCTGGACCATGCGCGGTACCACCACTGCGGGGGAAACCGCGGTCAGCACAGCCCCCATAACGGCCGCTTCAATTCGGTTCACGCCCAGGATAGCCGGTGCAAACAGCACAAAGGCCAGCAGTTCGCAGGTGGCCGGCACGCAGGACATCATCACCGCGGGCGGCCCACCTTTTTCAGGTCTGAAAGGTTCAGGGAAAGCCCGGCTTTGAGCAGGATGATGATCAGCGCCATCTGACGCAGGTCGGCGGATGCCTGCAGAATCATGGGGTCCAGCAGATCCAGCACATAAGGGCCGAGTATAATACCGGTCACCAGCATACCGATGATGCGAGGCAGTTTCAGAGTGCGGCACAGCGCGGCGGCTGAGAGTCCTACGAGAAAAATCAGGGCCAAAGATGTAAGCATATGGAATCCTCCTCAAAAATGGACGCAAAAAAGGCTGACACTTCTGCGTCGGAATGAAACACAGAAGTCATCAGCCTTGAAAGCGGTTCGGGTTACCCCGGGGAGAACTTCATTCCCCATGTATTGTGTAAGAAGGCTCAGGCAAAGCGGGAGGCTTCCGCCCGGGCCATGCGCATGATGAAATCCTCGCGGGAAACGCTGGCGCGCAGCTCCCTGACGAGGTTTGCATCGGACAAGAGATTGACCAGCCGGGCCAGAATCAAAAGATGCTCTGCCTGTGCCTGCGGCGGTACGGCTATCATGAAAATCAGATCCACAGGACGGTTGTCCGGCGCGCCCCAATCTACCCCCCGGCGCAGGGTCAGGGCCGCCACACCGGGAGCGGCCACACCGGCATTGCAGGCATGGGGCAGTGCCATACCGTCTCCGATAGCAGTACTGCCACCGGATGCTTCCCGTTCACAGACGGCGTTGTAATAAGCGGTTCCGTTGGTAATCACACCGTTGGATTCCTGCAGCTCCACCAGAACGCCCAAGGCATCCGCTGCATCCCGCATATCGGCATGCAGCAACACACTGTCCCGGTTCAAAAGGTCGCTCACACGCATGACGGCACTCCCCTTTCAGGTTCAATAGGTCGTTGCCTGTTCAATCAGCTTGTACAGGAATTCACCCACAGCACCTTCCGTACAGGTACAGGTGGTCACTTCATTGGCAGCAGCCTTGACTTCGGCCGGGGCATTGGCTACCGCCACCGAATAACCGGCCTGCTGCATCATTTCCAGGTCGTTGTAATAGTCTCCGATGACCAGGGTGTTCTGGATCGGCTCGCCCAGAAGGGTGCACATGTCCCGCAGGCCGGAGGCCTTGCCAACCCCGACGGGCATGATCTCCAGATAAATGCTGTTGGTAGCCAGGAAGTAATTTTCCCGTCCGTAATACCGCGTTTTGGCGTATTGCCCCACCTTGCGGATGGTTTCCGGGTCTGCGGCAAACACTACCTTGACCCAGCCGTCCGGCACGCTGTCCACAGGGCAGGCAACACCGGACAGTTTTTCATCCACCTGATGGGCGTGGGTGTATGTATTGGCGCGGATGACATACATCTCCCCCGCCCCGGCCATGACTTCCACACCGATCTGCGGGAATTTCTGCAGAATATCCAGGATGGCCGCCGTAGCCTGGGCACGTTCCAGGGTGGCATGACGCAGCACCCGGTTGGAGGAAAAATCATAGAGAAGGGCTCCATTGCAGGCAATGGCGGGCAACGACAGCTTGATATCCCCCAGTGCGGCACGGATGGATTCCGGCGGGCGGCCGGATGCCACCGTAAAGCGTCCGCCCATCTGGATGAACAGCCGAATGACGGTGCGGTTGCATTCGGGAATGCCCTCTTTTGCCGTCAGCAGGGTGTTGTCCATATCGCAAAAAACCAGATAGTCGTGCAGGTTCCGTTTCATCTGCGATGTTCCTTTCTCAGACGCGTCAGATAATCTTGGAAATAGGGCGGCAGTTCACTGTCAAAGCGAAGTGCCTCTCCGGTAATGGGATGTACAAAGCCCAGTTCCTTGGCGTGCAGGCACTGGCCGTTCAGGAACCGCAGTACCGCCCGGGGGCCGTACACAGGGTCTCCGGCCAAAGGATGTCCGATGGATGCCATGTGCACACGGATCTGATGGGTGCGGCCGGTTTCCAGCTTACAGGCAATGTAGGTGAAATTGCCAAAGCGTTCCAGCACTTTCCAGTGGGTACGGGCCGGTTTGGAGTTCTGCTGGGTGACCGCCATCTTTTTTCGGTCCTTGGGGTCCCGTCCGATGGGAGCATCCACCGTGCCGGTGTCTTCCTTCAGGTTTCCATACACCACAGCGTGGTAGACCCTGTGGATATCGTGGACAGCCATCTGGGCACTCAGCCCCTGATGGGTGGCATCGTCTTTCGCCACAACCAGCAACCCACTGGTATCCTTGTCGATGCGATGCACAATGCCGGGGCGGATGGCGCCCCCGATTCCCGAAAGACCATCTGCGCAATGATACAGCAACGCATTGACCAGCGTGCCGTCCGGATTGCCCGGGGCGGGATGCACCACCATGCCTTTTGGCTTGTTCACAACCAGCAGATGCTCGTCCTCATACACAATGTCCAAAGGAATATTCTGGGGGATGGCTTCAATGGGCTGCGGGTCCGGCAGAGTCAGTTGAACCGTGTCTCCCGGTGCAACCTTGTCTTTTTTGTTGACCGGACGCCCGCTGCGCAGCACCATTCCCTGTTCTATCAGAACCTGCAAAGCACTGCGGGAAACCTCGGTGCAACACCCCGCCAGCCAGCGGTCCATCCGCTGACCAGCATCCTGCGGTCCGGCTGTAAACTCAAGCATCTGCATCGGTCTGTCCATTTTCGGAAGGCTGGGCGGTATTCTTGGAGCGGTTTTCTCTGCGCATATCCAGCAGCAGGGACAAAATCAGCAGTCCCACACCGGCACATACGCAGATATCGGCAAAGTTGAATACGGGAAAATCCATGAACTGGAAATTCAGGTAATCCACCACCACGCCAGTGCGCACACGGTCGATGAGATTGCCCAGGCCGCCGCCCAGAATCAGCATCCAGGTGATGCGCTCCAGCCGGGGCATGGGACGCACGATCAGGGCTACCATTACCAAAAGCAACACAACACCGGTTACGCCGATCAGCAGCCAGCGCCGTCCGCTGAGCATGGAAAAGGCCATGCCATCGTTGAGTACGTACTGCAATTCGATAAAGCCGGGAATCAGCGGCGCCTGGGCCACAGGCATCAGGGAGGCAGTGGCCCAGATTTTCAGCAACTGGTCCACCCCGGCCAGCGCCAGTCCGCCGATCACAAAGAAAATGCCATACAGCATAGGAAAAAACCTTTCATCATGCCGCAAAAGGCGGTGCTTTCCATCAGATGCAAAGCACCGCCCAAGAGGCATTGTTTTCTTGCCTGGGTGCTGATGCGTACAGAACTCAGGCGCGCTTCAGAACAGTTGCGCAGCGCGGGCACAGGCCGTCCTCATTCACGGCATCGTCAAACTTCCAGCAGCGCAGGCACTTGTTGCCGGTGGCGTGAGCCGCACTGACGCCCAGGCCTTCCACGGTACCTTTGGCGCCGCCTTCGCCCTTTTCCAGCTTGACCTGAGAAACGATCATCAGGTCGGCCAGTTCGTCCATGGGAATGACATTGAGGAAGTCGTACAGTTCATCGCTGCAGTACAGGGTGACAGCCGCTTCCAGGGAAGAACCGATGACCTTGTCGGCGCGAGCCTGCTCCAGAACCTTCTTCACGTCATCACGCACAGCCATGATGCGCTCCCACTTGGAGGTGAAGGCTTCGTCGGCAACAGGCTGCGGCTCAGGCATACGCTCCAGCACGACGTAATCCTTCATGCCGGGCAGTTTCGGAATGTAGCTCCAAATCTCCTGGCTGGTGAAGCACAGGATGGGTGCCAGCAGCTTGGTGAAGTCGACC
>CAUEKL010000209.1 GCA_959018215.1 uncultured Gemmiger sp. | reverse complement strand
CGCAAAGTCGCCAGTGCGCTGGTGAGCTCTTACCTCGCCTTTCCATCCTTACCGCCCGAAGGCGGCGGTTTCTTTCTGTTGCACTTTCCCTGGGGTCACCCCCGGCTGCCGTTAGCAGTTGTCATGCCTCTGAGAAGCCCGGACTTTCCTCAGAGCGGTCGCTGTTGCCAACGCCGCCCCGCCGTCGTATGTTCCACTCGTTCCGTTAAAATATACCACACCGATGAAATTTTGGCAAGCGGTTTGCAACAAACGCCTCTTTATGCTATAATGGCAACCGTATAAGTATGGGGAAGGGGGACGTCTGTGTCGTGCAGCCGCTGAAATTTGTGGTGCCGCCGCAGGCGGAAGGACAACGCCTGGGCGTATTTTTGCGCCGGGCAGGGGTCAGCGCTTCCTGCATCAAGGCGGTCAAGCATCAGGGACAGGGCTTTTTTGCCGACGATGTCCCCCTGCATACCGACCAGCCCGTGCACGCGGGGCAGACCATCCGGTTTGCCCTGCCGCCGGAACCGCCCACCTCGGTGGAGCCCCAGCCGGTGCCCTTCTCCCTGGTATACGAAAGTGATTTCGCCGCTGTGGTGGACAAGCCCGCCGGTCTGGCCGTACATCCCACCCTGAATCATTCCGACGGGACCCTGGCCAACGGCTGGCTGTACCACCTGGAGCAAAACGGTCGGGAAGGCGTGTTCCGTCCCACCAACCGCCTGGATAAAAATACCAGCGGACTGATGCTGCTGGCCCAGAACGCCTACGCGGCGCCGGGGCTGGCTGCCTCCGCCCGCAAATGTTATCTGGCCCTGGTGCAGGGGGAGATGCTCCCCGGACCGGGCAGCATTGAGGCGCCCCTGGGCCGTCGGGGGGATTCCATCATCGGGCGGTGTGTGCGCGCCGACGGCAAACCCAGCCGCACCGATTACCTGGTGCTGGCGGCGGGCGGCGGCCACAGTCTGGCAGCCTGCCTGCCCCGTACCGGCCGCACCCATCAGATCCGGGTGCATATGGCCCATATCGGCCACCCGCTGGCAGGGGACTCCCTGTATGGCGGTGCAGAAACCCTGCTGCGCCGCCATGCCCTGCACTGTGCGGTGCTGGCCTTCGCCGAACCGCCCTTCGGCACGCCCCACCGGTTTGAAAGTCTGCCTCCGGCGGATTTTGCCGGTGCCTGCCGCGCCTGCGGCCTGCCCGGCGGGGAGGAGCTGCAGGCGTTCCTGCGGGAACTGCCGCTGACCGACCCCGGGGCGGAACAAGATTGATCTTACCCACCTGAGATTCCATGTGTACGCGCAATCCGGCGCAGAAAGGAGTTCTGTTTTGAAGCCTTCGCAACTTGATGAAAAGCCCAAGAGCCAGCCGTCCGGCCGCCGCAAAAAGCATCGGGGCCCCGGCAAGATGGCCCTTTGGCTGGACAACATCCGCTGCCGTCTGACGGTACGCTCCTGGCACCGCACCACCAAAAAGAAAGCCCGCCGTGCCCGCATGGCCGGCCTGCTGCGGCGCCTGCCCCATGCCACCATCATCGGCAACGCCCTGTATCTCATCGGTTTCTGGGTGGAATATGCCCTGATCTGCGCCATCCGCGGGGTGGAAAAGACCGTCCGTGTGGTGGCATCCCATGCCGGCCAGCTGATCCTGACCATTGCCCGGCCCTTCCTGCTGGGATTCATCACCCTGCTGGAAGATCTTACCGAGCCGTTCCGGCGCATGCACTCCGGCCTCAAGCACATCGGAGAGCTGGAGGAAGCTCTGCCCGATGAGAGCGCCCGTCAGATCCGCAAGGAAAAGATGCGGTATTTCCGGCGGGGAGCTTTGCGGTATTTCCCGGTCGTACTCAATGCAGTGTCGTATCTGCTGCCGGTAGCGGCGGCTGTGGGGCTGTTTTATGTGGTCAAGACCGGTCTTGGCTATGATTATGTGCTCAACGTCATTGTGGACGGGGAGTCGGTTGGCTATGTGGCCAATGAACAGGTGTTCGAGAATGCCCGGGACGATGTGCAGGGACGTATCGACACCGCCAAGAGTGTGATGCAGTCCACCGGCGAAACCGTGGCCGACGGGCAGTGGAATATTTCGCCCACCTACACCCTGGCCATCAACGGGGAGACCATGAACGAAAGTGAGGTGGCCAATGCCATCCTCGGCGCTTCCAGCGATGAGATCGGCGAAGGCACCGCCGTCTATGTGGACGGAGAACTGAAATTTGTCGTCAACGAGGGCGACCATCTGCGGGCTTATCTGGAAAGTGTCAAGAAGCCCTATGAGGACAGCTCCGACCCCAACCGACGTGTTAGCTTTGTACATGACATCACCCTGGTGGACGGTATTTATCTGCTGGATTCCGTCATGCCCTACAGTGATGTGATCGCTGCCATGAACGAGGGCGGCGGCCCCGTTACCTACACCGCCGGCGCCGACGAAACGGTACAGAACGTGGTGGATGCCACCGGCATCTCCTGGGATTCTCTGGCGGCCCTCAACCCGGACCTGACAGACCTGGATGAAACCCTGGACGAGGGACAGCAGCTGGTCACCGGCGTCTCTTCCCCGGAACTGCTCAAGGTGGAGGTCATCGAACGGCAGACCTACACGGTGGATGTGCCCTATGAAACTTCCACCAGCGAAAGCGATGAATACGACTTTGGGGAAACCGTGGTCACCAGCCCCGGCGAAAACGGCGTCCAGGAACTGACCCAGGATGTGGTGTATGTGGATGGCGCGGTCACGGCCACCAATATCGTCAAGGTGGAAACCCTGAAAGAACCCGTGACCGAGTATGTGGTCAAGGGCACCCGCCTGAAGAGCGGCATGACCGCCTCTTACGGTTCCGGCGAATGGATGTGGCCGGTGCCCGGCTACACCTACGTCAGCCGCTGGATGAGCTCCTACCATAAGGGCGCGGATATCTGCGCACCCTACGGTACGCCGATTTATGCGGCGGATTCCGGCGTGGTCGTGACCGCCGGCTACCATTACAGCTACGGCAACTATGTCATCATTGACCACGGCAACGGCTGGCGAACCCTGTATGGCCATATGTCCTCTCTGGGCTGTTCTGCGGGACAGGCGGTGCAGCGTGGACAGGTGATCGGATATGTGGGTTCCACCGGCAACTCCACCGGCAACCATTGCCATTTTGAAATGTACCAGAACGGCACATTGGTCAGCGCAAGAAACTTCTTTGGTAACATGTAACGCCGCACCCTGCCAAAAGAAAATTTGCCAGGCCCTGTGTTTTTATCAAATCCCTGCAAATAATAAGGCCGACACTTTTCAAACAGTGCGGCAAGGTGTATAATAAAAATAACAATGCGGTCTCGGATCGGGGTACGGGTGCACTTCCCGTGCAGCCGGGCCGCAGGCGGAAACTCAAAGGAGAGTAACCACTTGGAAAAGTTTGTGATTCGCGGGGGCAATGCCCTTTCGGGGGATGTAGTCATCGGCGGCGCCAAAAACGCCGCTGTGGCCATTCTGCCTGCCACTATTCTGGCAGCAGACAAATGCCTGATTGAAAATCTTCCCTGTATCAGCGATGTCATGGCCTCCCTGCAGATTCTCAGTGAGCTGGGCGCAGGCATCCGCATGATCAGCAAAAATACCTACGAAATTGATACTACCCATATCAACTGCACCGAGGTTTCCAACGAATTGTCCCGGCAGATGCGGGCCAGCTACTACTTCCTGGGGGCTTTGCTCGGCCGTTTCGGCGCCGGGCAGGTGGCCATGCCCGGCGGCTGCAACCTGGGACCCCGTCCCATTGACCAGCATCTCAAGGCGTTCACCGCTCTGGGGGCGGAAGATTCGGTGGAATACGGTCAGATCCGGGTTCGGTCGGAACATCTGACCGGGGCGCACATTTTCTTTGATACTGTGTCGGTGGGCGCCACCATGAATGCCATGCTGGCGGCTGCCATGGCCGACGGCCAGACCATTCTGGAAAACGTAGCCCGGGAACCCCACATCGTGGACCTGGCCAACTGCCTGAACATGATGGGTGCCGACATCCATGGTGCCGGCACCGATGTGATCAAGATTCGCGGCGTGAAAAAGCTGCACGGCTGCAACTATTCCATTATTCCCGACCAGATCGAGGCCGGCAGCTATATGGTGGCCGCCGCCATCACCAAGGGGGATGTGCTGCTGCACAACGTGATTCCCAAGCATATGGAGCCCATTACTGCCAAGCTGCGGGCCGCCGGGTGTGAAGTTACCGAGTATGATGATTCCATGCGCATCCGCCGAACCGGCCCCCTGAAACCCCTGAAAATCAAGACCATGCCCCATCCGGGCTTCCCCACAGATATGC
>CAUEKL010000208.1 GCA_959018215.1 uncultured Gemmiger sp. | reverse complement strand
GTTGTGGCCGTGGCAGCGGTCTCGTCGGTGGCGGGGGATTCCGTTTCGGCGGGGGTACAGGCGATGAGCCCCACCCCAAAAACGGCGCAGAGTCCCACGGCCGCCAGGGCCAGCCTGCCCCGGCGCCGGGGTGCCCGGTCCCACAGGCGGGCAAACCGGAAGCGCAGCGCCCGCCCGTTCCAGGAGAATCCGGTGGTGAAGGCGGGGGTCTTCCCCATGCGGGCAGCGGCCAGCAGGGCTTCGCCGTAGGCCCCTCGCCAGACCGCGTCACGCCCTGCCACCACCTGGGCGTCACAGGCAGCCTCCATGTCCCGGACAGCCCGCCGGGTCAGAAAGCCCACCGCCGGGTTGTACCAGTGGATCGCCCGGGCCAGGAGCAGCAGGGCCTTCAGGGCCAGGTCCCGGCGCTGCAGGTGGGTGCGCTCATGGAGAAGCATCATCCCGGCGGCGGCCGGCCCGGGGTCCTGCTCCGGCACCAGCACCACCGGCCGCCATAGTCCCGCCGTGACCGGCCCCCGTACCATAGGCGTACACCAGAGGGGCACCGGGCGGCCCAGGGGCACGGCTTCACAGGCAAGGGCCCAGGCATCGGCCCAGCTGCCTTCCGCCGGACTAGCGGCGTGCAAAGCCCGACGCCGCCAGACAAGGTAGCCGCTCCCCTGCCAGACCAGAAACAGGCCTGCACCGCCCAGCCAGACCCCGGCCAGCAGGGTCAGGGGGTCGGGCAGTACCGGAACCTTGGGGGCCGCCGGGGCGGACGGTTCGCCAGCTTGTGCCGGGGCCGGTTCCACCGCTTCCATCGTGTGTAAGTCTTGCTGCACCGGGGATGCCGGGGCAGCAAGCGGTTCCTGCCAGACTGCGGGCGTATGCAGCTGTACCGGGGCCCTCTGCCGCCGGACGGGCAGACTGCCCAGAGGCAGCACCAGCAGCACCGCCAGCACCGCCCACACCCGGCAGAACCACCGGGGTGAATACCGCCGCAGCAGCCCGGGGGCAGCCCCCATCAGGGCCAGCGCCCCCAGGCCCAGCACACAGCCCTGGACCAGGTAATTCAAAAACAGCTGGCGGAGTGCGGATGTCATAGGGGGATGCCTCCCTTCCGGTATATTCTACAACAGTAGAAGGTTTCCTTGGTTTCATTCTACATTTGTAGAGAATCCTCTGTCAATCCACTCTTTGCCCAAGAAAGTCCTCTTTCTTTTGGTCAGGATGCCAATTTTTCCCTTGACAGCACCGGGATGGCGGCGTTACAATAAAATTGTATTTTTCAGAGCGCAACAAATTTTGTTTGTGTAACTGCAAGTCAGGCAGATGTGCGGCCCGCCGCGTGTTTACCTGCTTGTTTTTTTGTGCTCTTTTTTCCGACGAGACGAGACGTGTGGTATGAAAGAAGGAGTAGATGCAGATGTTGGAAAAAGCAAAGCGGTATCTTGTGTTTCTGGTGGGGCTGTTCATCAGTTCCCTGGGGGTGAGCCTGATCACCAAGGCGGATCTGGGCACCTCCCCCATTTCGGCCATCCCCTATGTGCTCAGTCTGCACTTCCCCCTGACCCTGGGCCAGTTCACCATCGCTTTCAGCCTTTTCCTCATCATTTTGCAGCTGCTCATGCTGCGCCGCCGGTTCAAGCCGGAACACTTTTTGCAGATCCCCATCTCGGTGGCCTTCGGGGCGTTCATCGACCTGACCATGGTGCTGCTGAACTTCATTGCCCCCCAGTCCTACCCCGCCAAGGTGGTCTACCTGCTCATCGGCTGCGTGGTGCTGGCCTTCGGGGTGTTTCTGGAAGTGCTGGGCGACGTGGCCATGCTGCCCGGGGAATCCTTTGTGCGGGCGGTGGTCAGCATCTGGGAGACGGATTTCGGCACCACCAAGATCTGCTTTGACGTGTCCATGACCGTCATTGCGGTGGTGGCCTCCTTCGTGCTGGCGGGCCTGCTCACCGGCGTGCGGGAAGGCACCCTTATTGCGGCGCTGCTGGTGGGCTTCATGGCCCGGATCTTTGCCAAGCGGCTGGCCTTCCTGGAGCCGATGCTCTTCGGGGCCGATTGACAGAGGATAAGGTACAATAAGTTTCGCAAAATAGAAAATGGGATAAAAAATAAAGACATGGTTTGCAGATCTCTGGTAGAATGAAGTTGCGACACTAAACATTCGAAAGGAGACAGCAAACCATGTCCGAAAAGATTGTACAGCTAAATGAGGAAGTAATCAAGGGGCAGCTGAAAGAGTTAGTGCGAGGCAGCGTAGAGGAAACCCTCAATGAGATGCTGGAGGCGGAAGCCGACAAGCTAACCCAGGCTGCCAGGTACGAGCGCAATGAGCAGCGCCTGGGATATCGAAGCGGACACTACAGTCGGAATTTAACAACCACATCCGGGGATGTTACGCTTAAGGTACCCAAACTGAAAGGGATTACCTTTGAGACGGCCATTATTGAGAGATATCGTCGGAGGGAGAGCAGTGTGGAGGAAGCCCTCATTGAGATGTATCTGGCCGGAGTGTCTGTGCGAAGAGTGGAGGACATTACGGAGGCTCTTTGGGGAAGCAAGGTATCTCCTGCCACTATTAGTGAGTTAAACAAGAAGGCATATGTCCACATTGAGGATTGGCGAAACCGCCCTCTACAGAGTGGCCGCTATCCGTATATCTATGTAGATGGGATATACCTCCGGCGCAACTGGGGAGGAGAGTTTGAAAATGTAGCCATCCTGGTGGCGATTGCAGTCAATGAGGACGGATACCGTGAGGTTCTGGGTGCAGCTGAAGGTATGAAAGAGGACAAGGCCAGCTGGGTCAGCTTCTTCCAGTGGCTCCGTAGCCGTGGATTAGACGGGGTCAAACTTGTGGTCGGAGACAAATGCCAGGGGATGCTGGAAGCAGTAGGAGAGGTGTTCCCTGAGGCCAAGTACCAGCGTTGTACTGTTCATTTCTACCGAAATGTATTCTCGGTCACACCTCGCTCAAAAGTGAAACTGGTAGCCAAGATGCTCAAAGCGATCCATGCACAGGAAAGTAAAAGAGCTGCTCGGCAAAAGGCAAAAGTCGTGGTGGAGGAGCTGCGCTCCATGAAGCTGAAAGAAGCTGCAAAGAAGGTGGAGGATGGTATTGAGGAGACTTTGACTTACTGTGATTTTCCCAGCGAGCACTGGACTCGCATCCGCACCAACAATGTGATTGAGAGATTGAACCGGGAGATCCGCCGCCGTACCCGTGTGGTGGGGAGTTTCCCGGATGGAAACTCTGCCCTGATGCTGGTCTGTGCCCGGCTCCGCCATGTGGCTGGCACCCAATGGGGCAACAAGAAGTACATGAATATGAAGCACTTGAAGGCAGCCTTTGAGGATGCTTCTATTGCCGGCTGACTTCATTCACGCCAGAGACTGCAAACAAATTTGCGAAAAACTATTGACACTACCTGACAGAGCCGGAAAAAAATGCTAAAATAATTGAGTTAATTACTGGTAGTCGTAGTGAAGAAAAGTAGCGAGTGATGAAAGGTTACCCGCTGCTTTTCTTTTTTTATGCCAAAAAATTCTGTATCATTGCAAGAAAAGGAGAAAACAATGCCCCAGACCAGACTGCAGAACATCGTGTACACCATCATTATGGCCCTCATCATGGTATACGGCATGATCGTATACAACGTGGCCCTGAGCACCGGCGGCGTGACCAACGCCACCTTCTTCATGGCCCTGCATGAACTGCCCATCATGGCGCCTATCGCCATGATCCTGGAATACTTCATTGTGGAAAAGCTGGCCACCAAGCTGGCCTTCACGGTGGTGCGTCCCACCGACCGGCCCCAGATCATCACCTACGCCATCTCCACCATGATCGTCTGCATCATGTGCCCCACCATGAGCCTGATCGCCACCCTGCTGTTCAAGGACCCCAGCTTCGGTACCTGGGTGCAGACCTGGGGGCTGAACATGCCCACCGCCCTGATCTGGCAGCTGCTGTTCGCCGGTCCCCTGACCCGGCTGATCTTCCGCGCCATCTTCCGCAAGCAGCTGGCCGCTTCCGCCGCCGAAAAGCACTGAGTTTTTCTGTGATCCAAAAGCCCCGCGCCCCAGAGCGCGGGGCTTTTTTGTTTGGGTTCAGCTTTGGGTGATGATCTCCACCGCCTTTTCCAGCAGTTCGTCCCGGCCTGCGGCGATACCCGCCGCGGTGGGGGTGCACACCACGTCCGGCTGTACCCCCACCCGCTGGGTCTCTTCCCCCTCGGGGGTCAGCACCCCCATGGTGGTGAACCGGGTGCGGCAGCCGCCGGGCAGGCGGATATAAATGGCGTTGCCGTCAGCCCCCACCGAGGGGCTGCCCACCACCAC
>CAUEKL010000207.1 GCA_959018215.1 uncultured Gemmiger sp. | reverse complement strand
CCGGATGAACGCGTATAACGTCAAGGGGTCAAGATCGTATTTGTCGGCATAATATTCGACATATTCCTGGTATTTGCGCGGGTAGCGCAGCTCATCGATTTTGCTGTGCCATGCGGAAAAGATCAGGCTTCCCGCAATCAGCAGGACGGCCAGCAGGCAGACCAGGGACGTCCAGATGCGGGGCCGACGACGCACGGCCTCGGCGCGTGTCTGTCTTTTCTTCATAAGCCTCCTTTCCGGAACGGCCAATCAAACTTCCCGTTCCAAGCGATGTAAAAGGGCCAGCGCTCGTTCATCCAGCCGTTCGGGAGAGCTGTCGTTTTCCAGTACATAGTCGGCAGCATCCCGCAGCGTCTGTTCCGGTGTCTGGGCATCCAGTCGGCGGCGGGCCATGGCGGGCTCAATGCCATCCCGGGCGCAGATGCGGGCAACGCTTTGCTCGTAAGGGGCCGCAATGACCAAAAGCCGGTCACAGCGGGAGGCAAAAGGGGTCCCCACAATGACCGCGCCATCCACAAAAGCCAGCTTTGCTCCGGCGGATTCCGCCTGCTGCAAACGAAAATCGATGCGGCGCAGGATTTCCGGATGGGTGATGGCGGTCAGTCTGGCAGTACCTTCCGGCGTGGCAAAAGCGCGGTCAGCCAGCAGCCGCCGCTGCAATGTCCCCGACTCATCTACAATATCAGAACCAAAGGCATTTTGCAACTGCTTTATACAGACAGAACCGGGCTCCAATACCTCGCGGGCAATCAGGTCCGCGTCGATGCAAGGATATCCTTTGGCGGCAAACAGCCGTGTGACGCTGGATTTTCCGCAGCCGGAACGGCCGGTGATCCCGATAATTTTCATAACTCCTCCACCCGGAATGCCGCAGCACGCAGCAGCCGGTTGTATACGGCCATGGAAACGCCGTTGCTCAGCGGGCAGCGGGCGTACACCACCTGCGCCCCGGCCTTGTCACATTCCCGCAGTGCGGTAAACAGACGGTGGGCTTGGGAGGCGCCGTCGCCGTTGGTTCCGTATTCGATAAACGGGACGGGAAGTTCCTTCCCTTCCCCGGTAAAGCACATGGCGAACACGCCGGGAGCAGCGTGTTCCTGCAGGTAAGCTTTGTATTTTTCAAAGTCGCCCTTGAGAATGGTCACCTGTGCCTTGGGGGCATAGTGTTTGTACTTCATTCCGGGAGAACGGGCCGTTTCCCCGGGACGCAGCTTTTCCAGAATGGCGTGTGAGACAAGGACTTCCTCCCCCAGGACCTCTTCCATCTGTTCCTTGGTTACATAGCCGGGGCGCAGCAGCATGGGATGCTCCCCACAAACCGAGACCACCGTAGACTCAACGCCTACATCCGATTCCCCGCCGTCCAGGATCAGGGGCAGACGTCCATCCATGTCAGCCAGGGTGTCGGCCGCATTGGTGGGGCTGGGACGCCCGGACAGATTGGCGGAAGGCGCCGCAAAGGCCACGCCGGAAGCCTTGATGACGGCCTGGACCACGGGATGGGACGGCATACGGATGCCCACCGTGTCCAGCCCGGCACAGGTGACTTCCGAAACCTCGGGCCCCCGGGGCATGACCATGGTCAGAGGGCCGGGCCAGAACGCCTTGGCCAGGCGCAGAGCCCGGTCCGGCACTTCGGAAACAAGGCCGTGCAGCATATCCATGCCGCAGATATGAACGATCAGCGGGTTATCCTGCGGGCGGCCCTTGGCTTCAAAAATCTTCTTGACTGCTTCCCCGTTGCGGGCGTCTGCCGCAATGCCGTACACCGTCTCGGTGGGCAGGGCAACAATTTCCCCGCGGCGCAGCAAGTCTGCCGCCAGGCGGATGCTTTCTTCATTGACAGGCAAAACCTGTGTCTGCATTATTTTCATCTTCCTTTTCACACACCGGCTGTTTCGCCGGTATTCATCTGTTTGAGTTTTTCTTCCCGGTCGGCCAGCAGCAGCGGTTCCACAATGAGATCCAAATTGCCGTTGAGCACTTCATCCAGTTTGTAGACCGTCAGGCCGATACGATGGTCAGTTACCCGCCCCTGTGGGAAGGTGTAGGTGCGGAGGCGGTCGCTGCGGTCGCCGCTGCCTACCTGGCGCTGCCGTTTGGCGTTGTATTCCTGGTCATAGGCTTCCTGCTTTTGCTGCAGCAGACGGCTGCGCAGAACTTTGAGAGCACGCTCCTTGTTTTCCCGCTGGCTGCGCTGGTCCTGACACTCCACCACCGTGCCTGTGGGCAGATGGGTCACACGGATGGCGCTGGATGTTTTGTTGATGTGCTGTCCCCCGGCACCGGAGGAACGGAAGGTATCGATCCGCAGATCCTTGGGGTCCAGTTCCAGTTCTACCTCTTCCGCTTCCGGCATCACAGCCACGGTGGCAGCGGAGGTCTGGATTCGGCCCTGTGCTTCTGTCTGCGGAACCCGCTGCACCCGATGGGCGCCGCTTTCAAACTTCAGGCGGCTGTATACGCCGTTGCCTTCGATGGAGAACACAATCTCCTTGATGCCGCCCAGCTCTGTCTCGCTGCACTGTACCGTTTCGCAGGCCCATCCACGCCGGGCGGCATACATGGTATACATGCGCCACAGGTCCCGGGCGAACAAGGCGGCCTCTTCCCCGCCGGTGCCGGCCCGGATCTCCATGATGATGCTCTTGTCATCATCCGCGTCTTTGGGCAGCAAAAGCAGACGAAGATTTTCTTCCAGGGCCGACAGGCTTTGCCTGTTTTTGCGCAGCTCCTGCTGTACCATATCGATGAAGAGAGGGTCAGCGGCTTCTTCCCGAAGCGCCGCCTGCTCTTCTTCTATTTCCTGCTGCAGTGCACGCCAGGCACGCCAGCATTCAATCAGGGGGGTCAGTTCTTTGTAATCTTTCACAAGAGCGGCATAGACGTTGGGATCGGCAGTCCCTTCCGGGGTACTCAGCCGATATCCGATTTCCTCATAACGTCGCTCAATTTCATGCAGTTGTTCAAACATAAAACAAGGATTCCTTTACATACACTCTGGATCAGGGCCTGCAAAAGAATCTCCGGCTACTGCTCTTCTCCGTCACGCAGGATTTTTTTGATATTCTTTTCAATTTTTACGCGAGGCAGCATGATCTCATGTCCGCATTTCTGACAGCGGATCTTGAAGTCCATTCCCACACGTAGTACATCAAAACGATTCGCACCGCACGGGTGCGGCTTTTTTGTCTGGATCACATCTCCGACCCGTACATCCATATGCTCACCGCCTATTCAAAATCTACGCTCTTATTATATACCATGCGGGCAGTTTTGCAAATATCCGTCCGCACCACTGCATACAGTTGATTGACCGCAAACGCGGATTACGCAATACAGAGAGGACAAACAAATGCTTGAATATCGTGCCGAAGGCCTTTGCCGAAATGCGAACCATCTTACTCAGGACGAACTGGAACACTGCCGCCAGACAGGAGAAGTATTGCAAAGCACCGCCCTTGCTTTTGATACGGCGCGGCGTCTGCGCTTTGAGATCTGCGGCCGTCGTGCCGTAATGCCGTTTGAGGAATGTCTGGACGTACAACCCGGGGAACCCATCAAGGATATTGCGGTGTTGACCCGGGTGGGACGGCCTACCTGTTTTGTAATTACCGGATATACGCAGGAAGAAGGAGAATCTGCCTACCTGCTTTCCCGGGCTGCCGCGCAGCGAGCGTGCAGGAAGAATTATCTGGATACCCTGGAAAACGGCAGCGTAATCCCCTGCACCGTCACACATATTGAAAATTTCGGCGCGTTCTGCGATGTGGGCTGTGGGATTTCGGCACTTTTGCCTATCGATTGTCTGTCAGTATCCCGCATCTCCAGCCCTGCGGACCGGGTCCAGGTGGGACAACAGCTGTTGTGCGCGGTGAAAAGCAGGGACGTGCAGGGACGCATTGTGCTGACCCTGCGGGAGCTGCTGGGCACCTGGAGTGAGAATGCCGCCTGCTTTGCGGCGGGTGAAACGGTGGTCGGTATTGTGCGCAGCGTGGAGGAGTACGGCGTTTTTATTGAGATTGCTCCCAATCTGGCCGGTCTGGCGGAGCCGGATAAGACACTGCGGGCCGGGCAGGCGGTCAGTGTGTACATCAAAAGTATTCTGCCGGACAAGATGAAGATCAAGCTGGTGGTGGTCAACAAAAATCTGACCCAGCCCATGCGTTTTGAACCCCACTATTTTGTGACCAGGGGGCGGATTCGTCGCTGGACCTACTCTACGCCCCAGAGCCGCAAGCAGATCGAGACGGTTTTTTGAGGATGCAAATGATCGGCGTGCTTGTCATGCCCGTATCCATGCGTTATAATAAAAAGCAGGATTACATGAACAGGAAGTGAT
>CAUEKL010000206.1 GCA_959018215.1 uncultured Gemmiger sp. | reverse complement strand
CATGGAAGCCATCGTTGCCAAGGAAGGCATCGAGGCCACCGATGAGGAGTTCAACGCCGAAGTCAAGCGCATTGCCGACGCCTACAAGATGGAAGAGGACAAGGTCCGCTCCGTCGTGGACGAGGCTGCCGTCAAGGCTGATCTGGCTGTGAACAAGGCCATCGACCTGGTCAAGGAAAAGGCCAACGTCACCACCGAGAACGTGGACCCCGCCGCCGAGACCAAGGAATAAAAAACATTGCGACCGATACGGTGCCGCTGCCGCCGTATCGGTCGGTTTATCACAGGGAAAAATTTCCCCGGGCAGCCAATACCAACAATCTGATTTTCGGGAGGGAACTTGCATGAGTTTGGTACCTTACGTTGTCGAACAGACCGCGCGCGGAGAGCGCAGCTACGATATCTTTTCCCGCCTGCTCAATGACCGCATCATTGTGCTGAGCGAGGACGTCAACCCCACTACGGCCAGCCTGGTCATCGCACAGCTGCTGTATCTGGAAGGGCAGGACCCTGAAAAGGATATCAGCTTCTACATCAACAGCCCCGGCGGTTCCATCTCGGACGGCATGGCCATTCACGACACCATGAAATATATCAAGTGTGACGTGTCCACCATCTGCGTGGGTATGGCCGCATCCATGGGCGCCTTCCTGCTGTGCAGCGGCACCAAGGGCAAGCGGTTTGCGCTGCCCAACTCGGAGATCCTGATCCATCAGCCGCTCATCGGCGGCAACGGCCTGTCCGGTCAGGCCACCGACATCAAGATCCACGCCGATCACATCGTCCAGGTGAAAGCCAAGCTCAACGGCCTGATCAGTGAGTACACCGGTCAGCCGCTGGAAGTGGTGGAGCGCGATACGGATCGCGACAACTATATGACCGCCCAGCAGGCCAAGGACTACGGCCTGATCGACGAGATCATCTCCAAACATTAACCACGGGGGAAGGAAATGGCAAACTCAATTTCCGGAAAAGACGGAAAGGAACGCGAACTGATCTGCAGCTTCTGCGGTCGTTCGCAAAAGCAGGTCGAACAGCTGATTATCGGGCCCGGCGTCAATATCTGCAAGGATTGCATTGATATGTGCTACAACGCCCTGTACAAGGATGAGGAGACCCCGCCGCCCCGGGCCACCGCCCAGCGCCGTGCGGCGTCTGCCCGTCCGCGTCATAACATCGACCCGCTGCAGGATATCAACATCCTGACCCCGGCCGAGATCAAGGCCGGTCTGGATCAGTATGTCATCGGACAGGACGAGACCAAAAAGGTGTTGGCTGTCTCGGTGTACAACCATTACAAGCGGATTCTCTCCGGGCAGGAAAGCGACGTGGAACTGCAGAAGTCCAACGTCCTGATGCTGGGCCCCTCCGGTACCGGCAAGACCCTGCTGGCCCAGACTCTGGCCAAGATGCTGGGGGTGCCCTTTGCCATTGCGGACGCCACCACCCTGACCGAGGCCGGTTATGTGGGCGAGGATGTGGAGAATATCCTGCTCAAGCTGATCCAGGCGGCGGATTTTGACATCCCCAAGGCTGAGGTCGGCATCATCTATGTGGACGAGATCGACAAGATCACCCGCAAGAGCGAAAACCCCTCCATCACCCGCGATGTGGGCGGTGAGGGCGTACAGCAGGCGCTGCTGAAGATCCTGGAAGGCACCGTCAGCAACGTGCCGCCCCAGGGCGGCCGCAAGCACCCGCAGCAGGAGTTCATCCAGATCAACACCAAGAACATCCTGTTCATCTGCGGTGGTGCTTTCGACGGACTGGAAAAGCTCATCCAGAAGCGCACCGACACTTCGTCCCTGGGCTTCGGCAGCCAGCTGCGCACCAATCTGGACCAGGATGAAACCCGCCAGAAGCTGCTGCGCAAGGTGGAACCGGACGATCTGGTCAAGTTCGGTCTGATCCCCGAACTTATCGGCCGTCTGCCGGTGGTCACCGTGCTGGACCCCCTGGACGAGGAATCCCTGGTCCGGGTGCTCACCGAGCCCAAGAACAGCATCGTCCGCCAGTACAAGGAACTGCTGGGCCTGGATAACGCCGAACTGGTCTTTACCGACGCGGCACTGCATGCCATCGCCAAAAAGACCATCGAGCGCAAGAGCGGCGCCCGCGGTCTTCGCAGCGTGGTGGAGGAACTGCTGATTCCCATCATGTACGATATCCCCTCCGACCCCACCATCATCCGGGTCACCATCGACGAGGATACCGTCAACGCCGGCAAGCCGCATCTGGAGTACGGTGCGGTGCGCAAGCGCTACAAAAATCAGAATCTTTCGCTGACCTGATTCAAGGATAAGGGCGGCGGCCTGCCGGCAAAGCGGGCCGCCGTCCTTTTTGCTGTGAACAGGCACCCGCACCTGGCAGAAAAGGAAAGCGCCTGAATTTGGCAGCCCCGGGAGTGCTAAAAGGCCTTCTGCGGCCCCTGCACGGCAAAAAACACCCCTCTGCAAGGAAAAAGTGGGCGGAAACACAAAAAATAAAGCTCGTGTGATCGTTTGTTTTTGCTGTTCACAAAAATTTTATACTTCGGATACTTGATTTTTGATGGGTAAGTGACTACAATGTATTTAGCACTCAAGATAAATGAGTGCTAAAACAAAGAGTAAACAAAGACTTTTAACTATAAGGGAGGATATTTCACCATGAAAATCAAACCTCTGGCAGACCGGGTTGTCATCAAGCTGGTCGAAGAAGAAGAAACCACCAAGGGCGGCCTGATCCTGACCGGCTCCGCCAAGGAAAAGCCCCAGGTTGCCGAAGTCCTGGCTGTTGGCCCGGGCGGCAATGTGGACGGCAAGGAAGTGGAAATGATCGTCAAGGTTGGCGATAAGGTCCTGACCAGCAAATACTCCGGCACTGAGGTCAAGGTCGATGGCGAAGAATGCACCATCGTCCGCCAGAGCGACATTCTGGCCATTGTGGAATAATCACGCTGCATAAGGTAAGGAGAGATATACTATGGCTAAACAGATTAAGCAGGGCGAAGAAGCCCGCAAAGCTCTTTGCGCCGGCATCGACCAGCTGGCCGATACCGTCAAGATCACTCTGGGCCCCAAGGGCCGCAACGTGGTGCTGGGCAAGAAGTTCGGCAGCCCGCTGATCACCAACGACGGTGTCACCATCGCCAAGGAAATTGAACTGAAGGACGCTTTTGAGAACATGGGCGCCCAGCTGGTTCGTGAAGTGGCCACCAAGACCAACGATGCAGCCGGCGACGGCACCACCACCGCCACCGTCCTGGCCCAGGCCCTGGTCACCGAAGGTATGAAGAACGTCACCGCCGGTGCCAACCCCATGGACATCAAGCGCGGCATGCAGAAGGCCATCGGCGCCGCTGTGGAGGCTGTCAAGTCTCACAGCCAGAAGGTCAACGGCACCAAGGACATCGCCCGTGTCGGCACCGTTTCTGCCGGTGACGCCGAGATCGGCCAGCTGATTGCCGATGCTATGGAGAAGGTCACCGCCGATGGCGTCATCACCATCGAGGAGAACAAGACCACTGCCGAGACTTACACCGAGGTCGTGGAAGGCATGCAGTTTGACCGTGGCTATATCACTCCGTATATGGTCACCGATACCGAGAAGATGGAAGCCGTCTTTGACGACGCCAGCGTCCTGATCACCGATAAGAAGATCAGCGTCTTCCAGGATATCGTTCCTCTGCTGGAGCAGGTCATCCAGTCCGGCCGCAAGCTGCTGATCGTGGCCGAGGATGTGGAAGGCGACGCCCTGTCCAACCTGATCATCAACCGTCTGCGCGGCGGCCTGAACGTGGTTGCCGTCAAGGCTCCCGGCTTTGGCGATCGCCGCAAGGAGATGCTGCAGGATATCGCCACGCTGACCGGCGGTCAGGTCATCAGCGAGGAGCTGGGTCTGACGCTGAAGGACACCACCGTCGACATGCTCGGCCGTGCCCGTCAGATCAAGGTCACGAAGGAGAACACCATTATCGTCGACGGTATGGGCGATCCGCAGGCCATCAAGGACCGTGTGGCGCAGATCCGCGCGCAGATCAACATTACCACCAGCGAGTATGACAAGGAGAAGCTGCAGGAGCGTCTGGCCAAGCTGGCCGGCGGCGTGGCCGTCATCAAGGTCGGCGCTTCCACCGAAGTGGAAATGAAGGATAAGAAGCTGCGCATCGAGGATGCTCTGAACGCCACCAAGGCAGCTGTGGAGGAAGGCATTGTTGCCGGCGGCGGCACTGCCACCCTGAACGCCATCCCCGCTGTCGACAAGCTGATCACCGAGCTGGAAGGCGACGAGCGCACCGGCGCCAAGATCGTCCGCAAGGCTCTGGAGGCTCCTGTCCGTCAGATCGCGGCCAACGCCGGTCTGGAAG
>CAUEKL010000205.1 GCA_959018215.1 uncultured Gemmiger sp. | reverse complement strand
GTGCAGGAAAGCGGGCCTGTAATCACTTTGTAACTATTTTTTGATTTTACTTGGACAAAACCTTCAGCAGTTCGCTGCGGGTATCCCACAGTTTCTGGCTCAGGTCCACGTAATAGCGGTGGGGGTTCTCAAAGCGCTTGACCTCATCCCACAGGGTGTTGATCTGGGCCTTGCAGAACTTGCGGATATCCTCCAGGCAGGGGCTGGTGTAGACGCGCTCACCGTTCACATAGATGGGGGTGGACAGGCAGCGGGCCGTGCAGTTGACGTAGGTGCGCTCCTTCCAGGTTTCCACCGGGTCAAACAGGGTAATACCGTGCTTGGTTTCCACCTCTTCGTCGGCCATGGTGATCAGGTCGGCCATGGCCTTGTTGTCCTCATCGTAGATACGCCAGACCTTCTTCAGGCAGGGAATGGTGGTCTTTTCGGCGGATTCACTGAGCTTCATCTTGGGGGTGTAGGTGCCGTCCTCTTCCTTGACGGCGGCCAGCTTGTACACCCCGCCGAAGACGGGATCACTCTTGGCGGTGATCATGTTCTCCCCGATGCCGAAGCTGTCCACCCGGGCGCCCTGCAGGATCAGGTCCCGGACCAGATACTCGTCCAGGCTGTTGGAGGCACAGATGGTGCAGTCGGGGTACCCGGCCTCATCCAGCATGCGGCGGGCCTTCTTGGACAGGTAGGCGATATCGCCGGAATCGATGCGCACCCCCTTGGGACGCTTGCCCATGGGTTTGAGGACCTCATCAAACACCTTGATGGCATCGGGAATGCCATGGCGCAGCACGTTGTAGGTATCCACCAGAAGGACGCAGGCATCCGGGTACATTTCGGCATACTTCTTGAAAGCCTCGTACTCACTGGGGAACATCTGCACCCAGGAATGGGCCATGGTGCCGGATGCGGGAATACCGAAATCCCGGGCCGCCATGACGCAGCTGGTGGAGCCGCAGCCGCCGATGTAGGCCGCACGGGCGCCGAAGTAGGCGGCGTCATACCCCTGGGCGCGGCGGGCGCCGAATTCCATGACCGGACGCCCCGAAGCCGCCCGCACAATGCGGCTGGCCTTGGTGGCGATCAGGCACTGGTGGTTGAAGGTGACCAGCAGCAGGGTTTCCAGGAGCTGGCATTCAATGGCAGGGCCTTCCACCGTGACAATGGGTTCCTGCGGGAAGATGGGCACCCCTTCCTCAATGGCCCAGATGTTGCAGTGGAGCTTGAAGTTGGCCAGGTAGTCCAGGAAGTCCTCCCGGAACATGTGGGTGGACCGCAGATAGTCGATGTCCTCCTGGGTGAACTGCAGGTGGTCCACCGCGTCGATGAACTGCTGCAGGCCCGCCATGATGGCGTAGCCGCCGCCGTCCGGCACACGGCGGAAGAACATATCAAAGACAGAAATTTTGTCCTTGTATCCTTCATCAAAATAGCCGGCGGACATGGTCAGTTCGTAAAAGTCGGTCATGGTGGTCAGGTTGCGCTTGATATCCAGCATGGTGTTTTCCTTCCTTTCGGTCAATAGGGTCCATATTGACGCAAAACCGCCGGGGCGGTTTGTACCACAAGGTCAGGCAAAAAAGGCGTTCTGCACGGCGCACAGCACCGCGGCGCGGGCGGCGGTAAAGTTCACCCCGCCCTGCAGGTAGCAGGTGTAGGGCTCGCGCAAAGGTCCGTCGCAGGAAAGTTCTATGGTACTGCCTTCGGTAAAGCTACCGGAGGCCATGATGACTTTATCGGTATAGCCGGGTTCGTCGGCGGGTTCGGGGGCGGCAATGCTGTCGATGGGGCTGCCCTGCTGAATGCCGGTGCAGAATCCCTGCAAAGCTGCCGCGCTGCCTGAGTCGAAGCAGGTGACGATATCGTTGTGGTCGGCAGTGTACCGTGGCACCGGGTTCACGCCGGACAGTTCCAGCAGGCACTGGGCATAGATGGCGGTCTTGAGGGCCTCACACACCACGCCGGGGGCGTAGTAGAAACCCAGGAAGGTATCCCGCAGGCTGTCCTGGGTGCAGCCCAGTTCCGCGCCGATGCCGGGAGCGGTGAAGCGATGGCTGACCTTTTCCACCAGGTCGGCCCGGCCGGCGATATAGCCGCCGGTGGGAGTGATGCCGCCGCCGGGATTCTTGATGAAGCTGCCGGCAATGAGGTCGGCGCCCACTTCCAGAGGTTCCTGTTTCTGGGTGAATTCCCCGTAGCAGTTGTCCACAAAGATCACCGCGTTGGGGTTGGCCTGGCGGGCGACTTCGGCCACCTTCTGAATGGTGGCCAGGTCAAAGGCGTTGCGCTGGGTATAGCCCCGGCTGCGCTGGATGTGCACCACCGTGGCGTTTTTGGCCTGGCGGGCGATGGCGTCGTAATCGGGGGTAAAATCCGGCTTGAGAGGACATTCGTCGTACAGCACGCCGAACTCCCGCAGGGTACCGCAGCCCTTGCCCGCCTCCCCGGGTATCGTAGGGACGGCCGGTGGCGGCCAGCAGGGTGTCACCGGGGCGCAGCAAGCCAAAGAGAGCCACCGCCAGGGTGTGGGTACCGCTCATGAACTGGGGACGCACCAGGGCGGCCTCGGCGCCCATGCAGCGGGCAAAGACTTCCTCCAGTTTGTTGCGGCTGTCATCCCAGACGCCGTAGCCGGAGGAGCCCCAGAAGTGCCGGGCCTCCACGCCGCAGCCGGTGAAAGCCTTGAGCATCTTCAGCTGGTTGTAATCCCGGATCTCCTCCACATGGGCAAACTGGTCCCGGCAGAGTTCCAGGGCTTTTTTGTCCAGAGCCAGGACTTCGGGTTTCAGGTCAAAAAATTGTTCGATCATTCGTTTTCGATTCCTTCGTTATTGGTTTGGGCAGGCAGAAGATACTGCCCGTAGGTGCCGATGCACACAAAGCCCAGCCGGTCATAAAAATGACGGCGTTTTTCCTCACACAGAAAGGTGACGGTGTATCCTTGGGCAGCCAGTTCATTGGCCAGGGTGACGATAAGGTGCCCGCCGATGCCACGACCGCGCAGGTCGGGGCGGGTCTCCCCTGCCGCCATGTAGGCTTCCCCGTCACAGATGGCGTAGGCCCCCACCGTGCAGACCATCTTCCCTGTTCCGTCGCACACCGCCAACACCCGAGCATACCCGTGGTTGAGGGCGGTGCAGGATTCGGAGTAAAAGGCGTCCTGTCGATCCGGTTCCTCGGGGAAAAGTTCGGCGCTGATGGCCTGCATGGAGGGATTACGGTCTATGTGCAGGCCGGGCAGCAGAGGCGGCACCGGCAGCTGTCCGCCGGGGGCCAGGGTGTACAGGTACAGGTCCCGGCGCAGCGGCCAGGTCTCCGGCGGCCGGACGTTGGCCGTTACCCGCTCCACCCCCGTGAACCGCAGGAACAGGGCCAGTTCCTCCCAGTCCGGGGTTCGGGCACCGTCACAGCAGAGCTGGGCCGAGCGGCCGCTCAAGGCCAGCGCCCCGCCGGGCAGGGTGAACAGCCGGGTGGGAGCACCGGGGTTGCCGGTCCAGAGGGCGGCGTCCCGCCCCAGCAGCGCCCGGAAATAGGGCTTGCCGGACACGGTCTGCAAAAAGGCCTGCTCTTGGGCGGCATTGGACAGGGCCTGGATCAAGGGGCGTTCCTCCTGTTACAGTGCATTCACGATCTGCTTGTATTCCCGCCCGCGTGCTTCAAAGTTGGGGTAGTGGTCAAAGGAAGCCGACGCCGGGGAGAGGCTGACAATGTCCCCGGGATGGGCGGCATGGCGGGCCTTTTCCACCGCATCCTGCATGGAATCGGCGTGGAGGATCTCCAGGCCGCTCTCGGCAAAGCCGGGGCAGGCGCGGACTTCCCGCTCGATGATGGGACCGGTGTCCCCCATGAGGATCAGCACCTTCACATGGGCGATGAGCTCCGGCGCCAGGGGCGCGTAGCTGATTTTTTTGTCATACCCGCCCGCGATCAGGATGAGCTTCTGGTCGAAGCTGCGCAGGCCGGCGATGGTGCGGGTGGGGCTGGTGGCAATGGAGTCGTTGTAGTACTGCACTCCGTCCAGCAGGCGGACCGGCTCAATGCGGTGTTCCACGCCGGTAAAGGTGGACGCCACCCGGCGCATGACCTCCACCGGGACCAGGCCCCAGACGGCGGCCATGGCAGCCAGCAGGTTCTCCACATTGTGCAGCCCGCGCAGCTTTACCTCCGACCGGGGCACGATGGGGGTGACCACACCGTTCTCGGCATAGCAGAGGGTATCGTCGCAGGCCCGCAGGAAAGCGCCCTTGTCAGTTTCATGCAGGCGGGTGAACCAGACCTGGTCGCCCTTGCAGTCGGCGGCCATGCCCCGGGTAATCTCGTTCTCATACCCCAGGACCTCACGGCAGGGCGGGGTCTGCCACAGCAGAATGTTGCGCTTGGCGTCGATGTACTC
>CAUEKL010000204.1 GCA_959018215.1 uncultured Gemmiger sp. | reverse complement strand
CTGCTGGTGGCCCTGGCCTGGGTCACCGGGGTGTTGGGGGCCTCCCTCTCCTCCATGGGGGATGTGATGGACTCGGTGAGTCTGTATTTCCGGCGCAGCGGCGGCTGGCCCGCCGCCACCGGCATCGAGGAACCCACCCGCATCGAGGAACTGGCCGGGGGCTTTGTGGAACTGGACAAGGAGGACGTGGCCGTCTATTCGGCCTACGGCACCCAGGTCCGCACCCTGCAGCCCGGCTACGCCCGCCCGGCCCTGGCCGTGGGCAACACCCGCTTTGTGCTGTATGACCGGGCGGGTACGTCCCTGCAGGTGGAAAGCCGTACCCGTACCCTGTACACCAAAACCTTTACCAACGCCATCATGCTGTGCGCCATGTCCCCCAACGGGACGGTGGGAGTGGTGACCGAATCCGACCGCTACGCGGCGGAACTGCAGGTCTTCAGCCCCACCATGCGCAGTATCTACAGCTGGAAGATGACCCAGGACCAGGGCATTCCTCTGGCGCTGGAATTCGCCTCCGACAATCACCGGTTTGCGGTGGGCACGGTGGCCGCCCGCAGCGGACAGCTGGCCTGCAGCATCTATCTCATGGATACCGCCCGCAGCGAGATCGGCCCCGTCTATACCGCCGATGAAGGCAGTCTGCTTTTGCAGTTGCACTGGCTGTCTGCCGACCGCCTGCTGGCTGTCTTTGATACCTACGCTGCGGTGCTGGATTCCGCCACCGGACAGCAGACCGCCCGCTATGACTACGGCGGCGCCAACCTGCAGGGGGCGTCGGTCAATCACCGCACCACCGCCCTGCTGCTGTCCACCCACAGCGGCACCGAACTCATCATCCTCAATGCCGACATGCAGGCGGTAGGGCAGGGGGATGCGGGCCAGGCCGAAGGCGTGACCTGTTCCGATACCGTTGTCTACCTGTGGGGTGTGGATACCGTGTCCTGCCATGAGCTCAGCGGTGCCGAGCGCTGGACCAAGGTGCTGGACACCCGTCCCCAGGCTGTGGTGGACGCCAACCAGCCGCTGCTGTTTACCGCCGGACGGGCGGAGGTGTTGTACCCGCCTGTCTGAGTCGTATCCAGATAATACAAACTGTTATAAATACAAAGAGGAAAACAAAATGGAATACTCAATCACCGGTCTTTTGTATGACATCCTGTTTGCCGCTGTGCTCATCCTCACCGCCGCCTATGGCTGGAAGCGGGGCTTTCTTTCCTCGCTGCTGCTGCTGGTCGGCGGTCTGGCGGGCATCTTCGGCGCCGTGTGGGCCGCCCGGACCTTCGGCCCCGACATCTACAGCAATTATGTGGGCACTGCCATTGCGGAAAAGGTTTCCGCCGCCCTGTCCGCAAACGGCGGGGATGTGGCTTCCGCCGTGCAGGGAATGACCTTCCTGCCCGAAGCGCTGCGCCAGGCGCTGCTGAACACGGTGGCTGAAATCACCGGCGAAGCCACCCCTCAGGTGGTGGCGGTGCTGGAGCCCATCGTTCTGCCCCTGATTCAGGTCATCATCTTCCTGGTGGTGTGCCTTGTCATCCGCTGGGCGTTCCGCGCCCTGGCCTGGGCACTGCGGGGCTTCAATTCCATCCCGCTGCTGGGCAGCCTGAACCGTGTCCTGGGACTTTTGCTGGGGGCGGTGTCCGGCGCACTGAACTGCTGGCTGCTTTCCCTGGCATTGTGGCTGCTGAGCATGCTCAGCGGCGGCGAAATCGAATTCCTGCGCAGCGCGGCTCTGGGCAAGAGCGCCATTTACAGCCTGCTGGCCGGATTCAACCCGTTTACCATCTATTACTGAGAAAACCGCCGGCGTCTGATGAATAAACCGTGCAGACGCTATGAACAATATCTGAATATTCTCTCCCCGGCCTTGCAAAAGCAAGATTCTGGGGGGATAATGGTTCTTATAGCGGCCGGAGTTTCGCAAGCCGGCCGTCTGAGAGAGGTGAGACTATATGTTGTGTGTCCGCTGCAAAAAACGTACCGCAGTGGTGTTTGTACAGCGCGTGGAGGATGGCAAGCCCATCCAGGAAGGCTACTGCCTGACCTGCGCCAAGGAACTGCATATCCAGCCCGTGGATGATCTGATGAAACGCTTCGGCATGACCGACCAGGACCTGGAAAACATGGAGGAACGGATGGCCAGCTTTCTGGAAGAAGCAGGTCAGTCCGGTGCCATGACCCCCGCAGAGGACAGCGAGGACGAGGAGTTTGTGCCCGGCGGCAGCCCGGCCTTCCCCTTCGGTTTCGGCGCTCCTGCGGAAAGCAAGGAGGAACCCGGCAAGAAGAAGGGCAAAAAGGAAAAGCCTCCCCGCCGCAAGTACCTGGATACCTACTGCGAAAACCTGACCAAGAAGGCCAAGGAAGGCCGCATTGACCATATTGTGGGCCGTGACCGTGAGATCTACCGCGCGCTGCAGATCCTCTGCCGCCGCCAGAAGAACAACCCCTGCCTCATCGGTGAGGCAGGCGTGGGCAAGACCGCCATTGCGGAAGGTCTGGCCCAGCGCATTGCCGAAGGCAAGGTCCCCGCCCGGCTGCAGGACAAGGAGATCTATCTGCTGGACCTGACCGCCCTGGTGGCCGGGACCCAGTTCCGCGGCCAGTTCGAACAGCGGGTCAAGGGCCTGCTCAGCGAGATCAAGGCCGCCGGCAACGTCATCCTGTTCATCGACGAGATCCACAACATCGTGGGCGCCGGTGACTCCGACGGTGCCATGAACGCCGCCAATATCATGAAACCCGCCCTGTCCCGGGGACAGGTGCAGGTCATCGGCGCCACCACCTTCACCGAGTACCGCAAGTATATCGAGAAGGACTCCGCCCTGGAACGCCGCTTCCAGCCCATCAAGGTGGAGGAACCCTCCATCAATGAGTCAATCGAGGTCATCCGCGGGGTGAAGGGCTACTATGAAAAGCACCACTGCGTGCGGGTGCCCGACGCGGTGGTCACCAGTGTGGTGCAGCTGTCCGAGCGCTACATCACCGACCGCTATCTGCCCGACAAGGCCATCGACCTGCTGGATGAATCCTGCGCCAGCTGCAACCTGCGCCACCCGGAGATCACCGAGCTGTACAAACTGCAGCGGAGCATCGCCGACCTGGAGGAGAAGGAGCACGACCTGGAAAATCCCGACGGGGAGGACGCCGCCATCGACTATGAGGAACTGGCCAAGACCAAGACCGAGCTGGCCCGCCAGCGGGAACGTCTGCCCGCCCTGGAACTGCAGGTGGCGGACATCCAGGTGACCCTGGATGACGTGGCCAAGGTGGTGGAGCTGTGGACCGGCATTCCGGCAGTGAAGATCAAGGAGAGCGAATACGGCCGCCTGCAGGGGCTGGAAGAAGCCCTCAAGGCCCGCATCATCGGCCAGGACGAAGCCGTGCACAGCGTGGCCCAGGCCGTCAAGCGGGCCCGGGCAGACCTGTCCGGCCGCCATCGCCCGGCCAGCTTCATCTTTGTGGGCCCCACCGGCGTGGGCAAGACCGAACTGGTCAAGCAGCTGGCCAACCAGCTCTTCGACACGGTGGACCCGCTCATCTCCATCGATATGAGCGAATATATGGAAAAGCACACCGTCTCCCGTCTGATCGGGTCGCCTCCGGGCTATGTGGGGTACGATGAGGCCGGCCAACTCACCGAGAAGGTCCGCCGCCGTCCCTACAGCGTGGTGCTGTTCGACGAAATCGAGAAGGCCCACCCGGATGTGATGAACATTCTGCTGCAGATTCTGGACGAAGGCAAGATCAACGATGCCCAGGGCCGTGTGGTGGACTTCTCCAACACGGTCATCTGCATGACCTCCAACGCCGGTTCCACCGACCATACCGGGGCCACCGGCTTCAACCGCACCGCCGAGCAGGCCACCCACGACAAGAGCATGAAGGCGCTGCAGGAATTCCTGCGTCCCGAGTTTTTGGGCCGTGTGGATGAGGTCATCACCTTCCGGCCGCTGGAACAGGCGGACCTGGAAAAGATCGCTGCCCTCATGCTGGAGGAATACCGTCCCGGTCTGGCCGCCCGCGGCCTGACCCTGGCCTATACCCCCGAGGCCCTCACCGCCATCGTCAAGGTCACCTCCACCCGGTTCGGTGCCCGGGAACTGCGCCGCACCATCCGCAAAAACCTGGAGGACCCGGTGGCCGAGGCTCTCATCAACGGCAGCCTGAAGGACGGCGCCACCGTTACCCTGGAAGCCGCCGAGGACGGAACCCCGCGGCTGAAACTGCCCTCCTGACCCCCGAATGAGGAATATGGGATGAAACGACACTTGCGAATTCCGGCGCTGCTGCTGGCGGCGCTGGTATTGGGCGGCTGTGTCCGGGGGGATCTGTCCGCTGCACAGGGGCCCGGCAGCCGCCTGGAGCAGATGCCCGACCTGACCGAACCTTCCCCCGACCCGCAAG